>JBARSJ010000324.1:0-3055 GCA_049644685.1 Anaerolineales bacterium | reverse complement strand
CATGTCAACCCAATGCTTGAGTCCAATTTCCAGGTTCTTGGGCAGTGGCAGTATTTTAAGACCCGCCAGCACAAACGGAGAAGGGTATTCATCAAACACCTGGCGCCGGATTCCAAATAATCAAAAGCTCGAAGGGTTTCTAGATCCGGCTCCAGGATTTTACGCCTTCTGATCCTCCCATTTATATATTAAATAACCTTAACAGTAAAATATCAAGATTAAGAAGTAAAAATGAATAGTAAACGGAGGAGCTAGAGGATAAAAAGTAACTTATTAGATCTTACTTGCTAGATCCCCAACAATCTAGGGCTTGAAGATATTTAACCCGACTACAGCAACAATGATACCAAGTACGGTGAGAACTAACATCATATTATTCATCCGCTTATTATATTGAATGGTTAATGACCGTTCAATACCTTCAAGCCTTTCTTCAAGGATTTCATACGAGTCCCCCAATTTCATTGCGCCGGTGATTATTTGACCCAGCGTACCAATTTCCTGGAGCTTTGTTTTGGCTAATGCTTCCAGAACGCGAGATAGATTCAATCTGTAAGATAAAAGTGTTTTGATATTCTTAAGATCCAATTGATCGGTTTTTCTCATCACCTCTTCAATTTTGTGATAATGTACAGAAGACTTCTCAAGCATAAGCAGCGGTCCATGGTTGAGGCCAGCAATTGAAGTTGAAAAATTAAAGTATTCTTCTAATTCCATTCCAAACCCTAATCGAAGATGTCCTTGGCTCTCTGTATATTTATTCAATGTCGTACTATCCAGGAGATTGATCACGATTGTGCTTGAATGGAAAGCAGATACACAGATGAATTCACGAGTGGTCCATATATTGCTGAGTCTCTCCTGCGCAACCTCTTTTGGTACAAACCTCCAACCTTCGTCTATCGCAGTGAGACCATAAAACTCGCAGGGGAAATCAGCGATAAGGTCGTGGGCATTGTTTATGGCTGCATCCTTGACTCCATTGATTTCGATACACCTGGATTTATAATGACCTCTTTTTTGCTGTTTCTTCACAAGTGTTTTAACCACGCATTCTTCATAGCTTTGAATGATCTTATCGATAGGACAAGGATTAGAGATGCTATTAATAAACTCAGGGGATTCATGTGAAACTTTACGTGGATGACCTGTAAAGCACTGTTCAAGAAACAAAACTTCATCAACAGTGAAATTGTCCAGTTTGATATTAAATAGGAGTATTCCAACACCTAATTCAGGGTATGCTGCAAGGAAAGGTTCCACTTCCAAAATTGAATAGCTTGATGGTTGTGCATAAAACCTGGGAAAGTTGAGGGAAAATCCATTTAGTGCTATTCGAAAAAATTTCTCTCTTTCCCTCTCGGGCAGAAGAAATTCTTCGGCGAGGGAAAAATTGTGCAGCTCACTACATTCTCCAACCAGTTTTATCCCGTTCTTCTCTAATTTATGGTTAACTTCCTCATAATCAACATTTTCGTTAAAATTTAGTGAAAAAGTCCGTAAAAAAACAATTTTGGCTTTTGAAAACTGGAGAGATGTCATATTCTTCATTTATTTTTATTCCTGTTGAAGTTATCAAAGCTTGGCAGCCAATAACATCATATCGCGACCAACTTTAGTTTTGAGCCACGGGATGCCATTGACCAGGCGATCTCTGAAAATGATCTTATCCAATCCATAATAATTTCCGAGGATGTGAAAATTTCTAGTCTTGATAACCGGAGCTTCCAACATACTCAATGTTTTCTTCAATCCATTCATAGAAAAGAACCGGATTGGAAGGATACCCTCATTGTTTTGGGTTAACGAATTGAATTGCGATTCACTAATCCTTGTTTCGATATAGCGTCCTTTTTCCGTACTTCCTTTGACAAAATAATCAGCTGAACTTCGGGAATGATTTGTTAGTATTACTAGAAGACCGCCTTCACTCAGCATACTAATCAGTTTGCCCAAGATCGTTAAATACACATTTGTGTGAACATGCTGAATGACATGGCTGCAAAGGATGACATCGTAAGTATGGTCTGGTTTAAATTGTTCGATAGAGACATTAAAATACCTTACTTTTTCATAGATCCCTTGCTTGTCTATTAATTTCTTTGCGTATTTAAACCGCACTTCGTCAGGTTCTATGGCAGTAATCTCGTTGAAAAGATCATGGAACTCCGGGACGAGTCTCCCAAAACCACAACCAGCATCTAATAACGAAATATGGTTCCCTTTAAATCTATCAATAATTTGCTGCCTGACTATTTTCAATACAAATAGTTCGCTCTGATACCAATAATCGGGATAAGGGGAATTTTGAGCAATGAGTTTATAGGTCAATGCATCAGAAATATCTGGATATAGGTAATCTGTGATCCCTTTTTGCAATGGATTGTGGGACATTCAGCCCTCAATTTCTATGGATACAACAGCTTAAACAGCGGCAATCAACACAAACAAAACAAAGATTGGAATGTATCTTAAAATAGCTCACTCTCAATATTTGTAACACACTTTAGATTGGAGATATGCCCCAACCAAAGCAATTAGGACACCAAGAACGATGAGATCCATCATTCATATTGTTTATTCGAAAATTATAGCGGATATTGTGCCTTTTCAGTATCATCAAGCCTTATTTCAAGCAATTTATTCATGATCGCTTAACGGTTTGCGTTCCGCACGAGTGGGCAGGACTGGACGATGTTCAGTATTCTGTTAACGTTCGAGAAGAAATTAGCTCCTTGTTAGAGTTACCGGTGTGCACGCTGTGTTGGACTGCAGAAGGGCAGGGGCAGGCTTTTTCCCTTTAGCGGGGCGAATTTGCTGTCTGCCTTGAAAATGACCGATCGGATCGATATCTATCTGGGTGCTGTGCGGCCGGAATACCAGGGCAGGGGAATCAATGCGATTATGATGGAGAGGCTTTTTCAGGTCTATCAACGACATGGCATTAAGTACATCCATGTCAACCCAATGCTTGAGTCCAATTTCCAGGTTCTTGGGCAGTGGCAGTATTTTAAGACCCGCCAGCACAAACGGAGAAGGGTATTCATCAAACACC
>JBARSJ010000323.1:0-13603 GCA_049644685.1 Anaerolineales bacterium | reverse complement strand
CATGTCAACCCAATGCTTGAGTCCAATTTCCAGGTTCTTGGGCAGTGGCAGTATTTTAAGACCCGCCAGCACAAACGGAGAAGGGTATTCATCAAACACCTGGCGCCGGATTCCAAATAATCAAAAGTACTTAGGCGATTGGAAGCAGGGGGTTACTCGCAGAACAGGGGTTAAGAAAAGTTTTCTTCCAGGAAGGTGAATACTCTTCGCCAGGTTTCCTTGTTCAGCACAATCCCATTGTGACCGGTTTTAAATGAGAGGTGTTCAGAAGGGTATCTGAATCCCTTGGAATCTAACCGGTCCATGATTTGCCCACTCATGGGGGTGGATGGCCAGAGACTATCTTTTTCCCCCGAAATTAACAAAATTCCGCCTTGATTATCCTCTACAGGTATGGCTGCTTTTTCCGCTGCCTCAGTATCAAGCAGGGCATCCTGGTGCATTTTTCTGAGTTTTAAGGTGATTAAATCCCTTTTATTGACTGTAGGCGGGTAGGGCAGAAACGGTAAACCTTCTCCAGCAAAAGACCAGGATGATTTGAGATTTTCACCGATTTCAAAGCGCTTTTCAGGTATGCCTTGCCAGATCACGCTGCTGGGTGATAAACCGATCACGACTTTAACCTGGGTATATCGACTGCCCAGCAGCAGGGCAGCTTCCGATCCTTTGGAACCCCCGATGATGGCAACCTGATCACTTGCTATTCCATCCTGGGCAGACAACCAAGCGAACGCTTTCTCAAAATACTCGAGGGGGATTTCTTGCAAAGATGAAGGCAGGTTTCCCGCTTTAAAATAAGCCAGGGAGAGTACTGAATATCCGCGCTGTACCAGAAGCTCAATGGGCTTTTTGATTCTGGACCAGGATTTTCCACCTTCTGATCCCCCCAGCATGAGGACCGTCTTGCTGGTTGAGGTAGAGGGATCGCTGAATAAATCCGCAATTAAGCCGTTTTGGTTGACCTCTGTTTTGATCATGAATTCTCCTGTTTATATGAAAGGACAACCTATTTGGTTTCTGCGCTCTGTGCGGTTATGACGATCGGCAGGTTGGGCAAGCTGCTGTAATAGTCGCTGAAGGCTTGGACTGTTGCAGAATCATAGGCGCTGACGTCAAGTGCCCAGCGATAAGCGATGGATTGATAGAGCAATTCCGCTTCTACCGTAAATGGGCCCGTAGTATTTCCTGTATCAACGCGATAAGTGACAGTGTCCTCTCCACCAATAAAGTCGTCATCGGTTAACGCTTTTCCCTTGGGTGCAATATCTGTGGTGACGGCGGTCTTGGCGAAACCGGCGGGGAGCAAGCGGTTGTCTTTTGAATAAGCGGATGCTGAGAGCAGTACGGTTGTCACCTTGCCATAAACGTCTTGCATGATGGCCTCGTATATTTGCACCTGTTCCGGGCTGGTTATCTGGTCATAGTGCGGCTCAAAAGCCAGGGTGTCGGCGTCGTTATCATTGCCGCTGATTGCGCCATTGCTGCTCACGCTGCCTGACTCAAAGATGATTTGTCCTGTGATGTCTTTGACCGTGATATGCAGCCAGACCCTGCGCGAGGGATAACCAGCAGGAAATTTGTGCCCGGTCAGTATATTTGTTGTAACGTCAAAACTCAACAGTTTGTCTGCCTGGACGGGGTCAGTGATAGCAAGTGCCGCCGATTGAGATTGCAGCTGGGTCATGGTGCGGGCATTAGTTGCATCGAAATGTTCTGGACCAGCCTGGACACCAAGTTCACCGCCGAAGTTTTTCAGCAGGTCAAGCATATAGACATTACCGCCGACGAAATTATGCTTCGCGTAGGGACTGCGCAAAATTGCGGGCCCCCGATTTGAGAGAACAACTGCACCCTCAGCCGGCGGCATATGACAATCCTGGCAAGCGGACAGCGTGGCGTAGTCAGAATTCAGCCACTCGGAGTAGGGCGTTTGTTCCGGGAACCAATCTTCACCGAATGTTCCATTCTTGGTGACAAAATGTGTGTATAGATTATGACAGGTAGCGCATAATTCAGATTGGACGAGGTGGTTCCCTTGCACTGGGATGAACCCCGAACTTCCCGACATGATGTTTTGACCGGACTGTTGAGTCACGAAGGGACCAAATAACAGGCGGGTTCCCATTGGGGTTTGGGTATCAAAAACCCCGCCGCCGCTGAAACTTGTGAAACCGCCCAAACCTTCATCCTGGATCTGATGGCAGGTGGTGCAAGAGACGCCATCTGATGCCAATCTGTGGAGCGGATGCTGTGGATCCAGATAGCCATCTTCACCAAAAATAAGGCCTTGCTGTCCCTGGGCTGTATCGCTGAAATGCGCCATAGGCATATGACAGGTGCTGCATTTGGCTTCAATAGCCAGACCAAATTTCGGATAGCGGGCTATATTGATGCTGACCCCAGCCAGATAGTAGGGATCCTTAGCGGCATTGGCCATCATCGTGCTGCGCCAGTATTCGCCGTTGGATACGTCGTTGCCAGCCTCGTCCAGGTTATTTTGGTGACAAGTAACGCAAATTCCCGCTGCTGCGAATAGATCGTTATTGTCTGAAGTCAAACCCCCGCCTGGAGCTGGTGAAAAAGTCCGGGGGGTTCCGATCAGTTGTGATTCAGGCACTTCTTCCGTCATCATCACTGACGGTGTGATTTCATCAGCTGTCGATTGCTCGACGAACACTGTTGGTGGGGGGACATCCGTTTTGGTGGTGCCGTCACAAGCGTTGATGAAAAGCGTCAGGCCAGTCAAAAATAGAATCCGAAGCAGTTTTCTGGACATACGTGTTCTCCTTCAATGTATTTGCCTGTCCATCGGAAGGGTACTTGACGCAGGTAGGGGCTTATAACGATTATAAAGCAAGAACCAATTGAGAGTACCCTTAACCACGGGCGACACCGGCGGTGTGTCGGTTTAACGCGGGATTGGATTACTCGCTGATAAAAATCCGAGCTTCGCAGAAAACATCATTTTTCATTTAATTTGAATATCGTCAGCTGACGGTTGGGGGGGACTCTCTGGTGTACTTTCACCCGAACGGTTTTCTGCCCGGTCTAAAGTGGTGTCGTCCCAGGATGCCGGATCGTCTATTGATTCCAGATGAGTAAACACTGAGACCTTCGGCAGGGCCCGGCGAAGGTCTGATTCGATACGCTCCAGGAGATTATGCCCATGGTGTACTGTCCATAACCCGGGAACCAGTACATGAAATGACACAAAGCCCAGCGATCCTGCCTGGCGTGTACGAAGTGCGTGGAACTGGACGCCTTCCTGGCTATATCTTTCCAGCACGCTTCGGATCACACTTTGTTCTTCCGCAGGTAACGCTGTATCCATCAGACCTAATACCGATTTACGCACTATGCTAATTCCTGACCGGGTGATATTGCCAGCAACGATGAAGGCAATAACAGGGTCAAGCCTTTCCCAGCCGGTTAGCGCTACCGCACCTACCCCGACGAGCACTCCCGCTGATGTCCAGACATCCGTCATTAAATGCTGGGCGCTGGCCTCAAGGGTAATTGAGTGATAGCGTTTTCCTGCCTTTTTCAAAACAAGGGCGACAGAAAAGTTCACGATAGAGGCAATAATCGAAACCCCTAATCCCAGCCCTATTTGCTCCAGCGGCCTGGGGGCAAGCAGTCTTTGGAAAGCTGTTATGCCAATGCTGGCCGCAGCGATTAGAATCAATGTCCCTTCGACGCCGCTGGAAAAGTATTCCGCCTTATTATGCCCGTAGGCATGGTCCTCGTCAGCCGGGCGAGCAGCAATGGTCAACATGGTTAATGCCATCAAGGCGCCGGCAAGGTTGACGATGGATTCCAACGCATCTGAAAACAGGCCCACTGAACCTGTTAGCAGATACGCCACGGCTTTCAGCCCTAAAGTGAGAACGGCTGCGGCAATTGACAGCCAGGCAAAGCGCGTCAGAGATGATTGGTTTCTAATAAGTGATGTCATATTATTTGGTAATTTTCTATCAAGAAGCACTGACCTTTATAAGCACCTGAAATGGGCATCACAGAGGCTTAGAATTTCTTCTTCCTGGTAGCGGAATTATTTACCACATAATTGTTCCTTATATCTAAATGATAAATTGTATGGTTTATTTTTGTTAAATGGGCTCTGAATGTCCCGTAAATTGATGGGTTTATTCCTTCCAGAATTGCAGGATAACACAAATACGGATATTTCCACATTATACATTTATCTGAAGGCGAGAGGGCGTGTGCCCAAATAATCAGTAAATAGTGATCAGTATTCAGTTTTCCCCGTCACCTGTCCTGCCTGTAATGAGCTTGTCGAAGTGAGTAGCCCTGAGCCCTTCGATTTCACTCAGGATAAACTCCGCGCTCCAGAGCCGAAGGGGTATCGAAGGACCCCATCTCCTGTCCTGAGTAGCGCGACAGAGGAGCACGTATCGAAGGGTCTGTCCTGAGTGTAGCGGAGCGAAACCGAAGGGCTAAATCTCCCAGTCAGCCTTTAGGCGCAAATTTACGATTCCCGCATCGATTCATCACTAACTTTTTTTACATGCTTCAACAGTATCCTTGAGCGCTTGGTCAAGGTCCCCTCCACCATATCCTAACGTCTCACGAGATGATACTGGGTCGAAGTAAAGCTCCGAGGTAAGTATCCCGGTAATCTTAACGGGATCCAGTCCCGCCTCTTTGCCATGAAATTGATGACTCAACTTGAGGGCAAACATCCCTGCCTTGATTATTCCGGGAGGGATATACCATAACCTTTTCCTCTGACCGGTCAAATCGCGCAATCTGGTTAGCAGATCGGCCCAGGTGATGTTTTCATCTCCTATAACATATCGCCCGCGCACTCCATTTTCCACGGCTCCAACAATTGCTTCCCCAACGCGTTTTGCCGAGATGGCGTTCGTTCCTCCCCGCATATATACCAGTGGAAAAGGTGAACAGATGTAGTCAATTAGAGGCGCCCAGAGGGGAATTCGGCCCGGCATCGCCCCAAAGATGAAGGGAAGTTCCAATACCTTCAAATCGAAACCCGGCTCTGTGGCTTCAAAGGCTTGAGCCGCTTGCTCGCGACGGCTGCGAATGTATGGATGGTAATCCGCCAGCCGTTTCTCGGGCCAGATCCTGTCGAAGTATGCAAAATAGGAGCTTAGCAAGACCCCACATTTGACACCTACTTCACAGGCTAACTTGACAAGTCGTACAAATGGGACAACATTCGCTTGATAAAAGAAAGGGTAAGCAGGTGAGCGCGGCAATACTCGATCGTCAGCCCCAGCCGCATAGACTACCGCATCCTTGCCCTCAAGTAACCGACGGAGTTTATCATCGGACACTGAATTTAAGTCCACCAGTTTTGTGACTACTGTGGGAGGCAGAAGGTCAGGGGTTGGAAGTGGGGGAAGAGCCAAAACTGTCACCTGGTAATGACGACGGAGGAACTCCTCAACAGCATGATAACCAAGGAATCCTGTTCCACCTACTATAAGAACATGCATGAGTATCATCCTCCTAGTGATCTTGCACCTAACAGATGAGCTTCAGTGCGCTGGTTTCCACTATCCAGGATTTAGACTAAGTATATCACCCAGTCACCCCCTCACTGAGTCACCCTTTCACACAATCTCCCAGTCAGCCTTAAGGCGGTCTGGTGTCGCATATCCTGAGCCCAGCCGAACGGGGGCGGGGGTAATGCGGCTGCATTATGATTTATTTAGAAGACCTTCGACTCCATCTTGATTTAATTGAAAAGATCTCACCAAGATGTCTAATATTGTCGAGGAGTGCCATTTGGACACATTGATATTTGCTGTATTTACCATCGAAACCCGCCGATGATGTTAGTAAATTTTCAATATCTGTGTTTTCTAGGTATTCTCTGACTGTGTCGTAAACATTATCTAAGTATCCAAGAATTTGATCTCTTGAAAGTTGGGGTATCTCAGCTACTTCTTCCTGAGTGTACCCGGTTAGCATACCCCATCCGTTTTGGCCAATACCTCGTGGGTCATATCCAGTATGCTTTGCCCAATCATTTTTGAACCAGCACTCTTTATCTGCTGAGTCTCCTTTGGCCTGGAGTGTGAAAAATACGTCCAAAATACGGGCCATATGCCAAACAGAAACTGCGATGTTATTGGACTCCCTATCTGGTTTCCAATAAACACATTCATCGCTTATTTCACTAAACAAACGGTGTAAGCGCCGTCTATTGTCCTCAAGAAAATCTATCAGCAGATCATTTGCATTCATTATATTTAGGTCTGTACAGTAAAAAAATTTGGTCTGTGATGTTTTGGTTAGGCGGCCACTTCCCGAGAAATAGGTATGGCAGCACACAGCTTGTGACAATAGCGACCGCTTTAGGTGACTATTAAAGAAATTATATTCGATTCTGAAACTGCATTCAGCGGAGGATTATTTTCCGACGCTGAGGCCCTTCGATATGCTGCCGCAGTGCGTCAGCTACTCACTTCGACAAGCTCAGTACAGGCTCTTCGGTACATCCCTGCGGGATTACTCAGAGCTACTCAGGACAGGCGGGGCGGGGGTTTGCTGCATTGATAATTGCCTTACTTGTTTTTATTAATACCTTAACCAAATATGGTTTTTGCTCCCAGATCAGGCTCATTTTATTCACTCAAATTGTAATCCCAAGCACAAAACTTATCACCTTTTAGAATCGACTGGGTGATTGTGCATTTCTTGAATTCAACACCCAGAATTGGTTCCCAGAATTGTCGTGCCCATCCAGCTGCTCGATAACAAAAGATCGGATCCACTTCTGGCGTTTTCGCTTCCCTAATTAACGCACAGAAACAATATGCCTGCCGAAATTCTTCAGGCGTCTTTGCTGCATCATAGGCTTTTCGATCGCGAGCTACTTTGCTGAGATGTAAAACATCATTTTCAAACCACCAGGGATCAATAAATCCTCCGGTAGGTTCTGCATTTAATTGTTCGTTCTGCGCCTCAAACACCTTGTTTACATCCCCCGTCTCCTGGTAAATCTTTTTGTACTTCAGCACATCTTCCATCGGTCGAACTAAAGCCACTCGCGATAGAATATCGAACTGTTGATCCTGATTTGTGTGTCGTTTCAAACGCTCAAGTGATTGTGCCACCCATTCCACCCGGTCATCCACTAAAGTAAAGGGGGTGATAACCTCTCCACCTTTCCAGATCTCAGCCATTAATTCAGACCCCAAAACCCGAAGAAGTTGTTCATGGTATACTTCCGGCCAAGCCAGAAAAGAAACCCGGGTCTCGATTATATTTTCGTCCTGGTTTTCCGGATTATAGTTGTGGTAGATCTCCATAAGTTCCAATTCTGGAGACAATCCGGCTTTGTTCATCTGCTCCATGATTATTAATGTCGAATTTCTAAGGGTTTCAACAGGCCCCCTGTGAGTCAAAGATAAAAAGTGGATTTCCCGTAGTTTATGGGTGCAAACATGGCCAATATTCACCTCTGATGTAACTGGGAAACCGATCTCGGAATCAAAACCTTCCACTGGCGTATCAAACCGGAAAATATGAACCAATGGTCCCAGAATCTTGTTACCACATACCTCAGTAACTTCTTTAATCCTGGGGATGAGTTCTTCCCGACTCTTTATTGGTTTTCTGATACCTGCAAATAAGGTCTCTTCACGAATAACGTGTTTCACTTTATTTTCCTGTTCCATTGCGCTCCTTCGAGTGATGAAATTGGACAGTTCCTAGCTCCCACTTCCAGCTGGAAGGAAGTTGGGGGGTAGGTGAAACTCCAGGTGGGACCTATCCCCTGGCCCCTTTCCTGAAGCTTAGGGGAATCTGTCTTTTTAAACCCGGTCATGAATGACCGGGCTAAAAGCAACGCCCAATAAATTGGGCTGGACTATTACTCAGCCTGTGTTTCAAAGCCCAGCGGGCGCAGTTTTTAGCCGGGGGATTTATCCCCGGGACAGAAGGCATCCTCTCCCAGTCACTCCCTCACCTGTCCTGAGTAGCTCTGAGAAATCCCGCAGGGATGTATCGGAGGGCCTGTCTTGAGTAGACCGGAGGTCGTATCGAAAGGCGTATCGAAGGGCCCAGTCACCCTTTCACACAGTCTCCCTCTCAGCCTTTCACCAGTTCCTTGACTCTACCTACTTGACCATTTTCCAAGCGAACCTTGATGCCATGGGGATGAGCAGAGGATTTGGTCAAGATCTCTTTGACTACCCCTTCGGTCAGCTTGTTTGTTCTTTGGTCCTTTTTTAGAACGATCCGAACTTGATCCCCTTTTTTGATGTTCCCTCGTTTTATGTCCCTCATTGGATTGATTTTTTCCTCTATTTCGAAGGGCTCAGGTTAGAGTTGGTAGTACACGATCCGGTGCGCTCGCTGCACCATCTTGAAGGCTCCTGCCAACTTGTAAGCCAGACGGTACCCAATTTTGAGACGAGCCAGGTCGGGATCGTCAGTGAAATACCACTCCTCCAGGAGGCGGAGACCGGGTGCCCAAGTCTCCAATTCACTCGGGTCATCCATTCCCCAACCGATGGACGCGCCGGTGTTTTTCAGCGAGGGATGGTTGGCAGCCGAGCGCGCTGTCAGCCGACTGAAGACGTCAGCGATCAACCGGCAACCCGGGAAGGTCTCGCGCAGCCGGAGAACCAGCCGCCGCACATCGGCTTCATCCAGATACATCAGCAACCCTTCCACCACAACCAACACCGGACGTCCCTCCGCCGCAACTGCATCCATCCACTCCAGGTCCGTCACGGAGGAGGCGATCATTTGGTATCGCTCGGGTTCGGTGAAGAACTGGCGGCGGAGTTCTATCACCGCCGGCATGTCCAGGTCGTACCAGTTGACCCGTCCGTCGTCTACGCGGGTGAAACGGCTATCCAAACCGCAGCCCAGCTGCAGCACCACACCTCCGGGATTCTCGTTCAGGAAGTCCCGGGTGACAATGTCCAGTTTCTTGGCTCGCTGGCAGACTAAAACGACAGTCTTGTAAGGGATACGCAGGTGGGCAAAGTCATAGTCCACCTGGTTCAGGATATCCTGGGCTGTTTGGTCAAATAACAGCGGGTTTCCCGGTTGTGCCTTGGCATAGAGGGTAATTAGCAGGGTCTCCTGCTCGGGGGTCAGCGTCAGCTTGACTTTTGTGGTCATTGGTGTTCTCCCCTCTGACAAACGGAGACGATAAGCCTGCCCTGGTCTGGTCGGTTTTCCGCCCAGGTCACCAAAGCCTTAATAGTGACACTAACATTATTATATGTTCTTCTTTCCATGATCTTGATTCCTGAAACGAATTTTTCCTTATGCCTGGCGTCTTTTCGAACAGTCGTGGTTGGGAGGTGCCATTCTTTAGCACCTGATCCATAAACCTGGTTCCGGAAATTACACAGGCGAGGAGTTACTGTTTGACACCACGCCGCGAATAAAGAGCGCGAAGGGGATGAAGCAGACCAGCCCCATGATAAAGATCACCACGACATCGACCAGAACGAATGGCGCAGTGGTTAGGAATGGCTGAATCAGCAAGACGATGATCAAGCCGATGAATAACATGCTGGCCTGGAAAAGCACCCCCAGACCGGCTACATACCCCAGCGCTTTACGCTGCCAAAGCAGCAATCCACAAATGACCCAGGCCGGCGAGATCAAAAAATCTGCAGTATGCAGAGCGAGTTCCGTTTTGGTTATCGGGGACTGGCTGATGAGCGCATTGATGATAGTGCCGATAACCAGCAAGAAGAACAGCAGACCTAATCCAGCCAGGACTCCTCCAGCGAGGCGCTCCGGCACTGCACTGGTAAGTCGTCCCTGCACTGCTTTTCCGTCAATGCTGGCGACCAGGCCTATGAGAGAGTACAAACTTAACACGACCGATCCGAGATAGAGAAGAAATACCGCGTTGAGCGGCATGGCAATGACGTAGACGAGGTAATTGTACAAAACAAAGAAAAGTGCGCCCGGCCAGAAGAGCAGCCCGATCAGCTTGTCGCGCCGCGTGAGCCACATTGAACCAAGCAGCATTGGCAATCCGATAAGTAGATTGGCTATGTCATTGGCCAGGAATGACTGAAGCAGCTCGTCCGTCGGATAGATGATAGTCTGGTAGAGGAGGCCAGCGACGGATGCAGCCGCCATCAGGATGGCAATGATGAAAGAGAGAGCGTAAATCAGGCTGAGGTTGCGCTTGATCGGAAGACTGGCGTTCAGGTCTTGATTTAAATTCATGTTTTTTTACTCCTTGAGATAAAGCCCTTACAGGATAAACCTACCCCTCAGGTTAAGGGCAGCTGCCGCCGGGTCAAACAAGCAGTAAACTGTGATCAGTATTCAGTTTACCTGTGCCGTCCTGAGTAGCTCTGAGTAATCCCGCAGGGATGTATCGAAGAGCGTATCGAAGGGCCCAGTTCCCCAGTCGGCCTTTTGGCGGGCTATTAATAATTATAGATTAAGAACCAAAAAATGGGATAAGAGGGAACAAACCAACTTCACTCGAGCAGGTAGATTGGGTCAAACGATCTACGCTCGAGTTGGGCAGCGGTTGAGAAAGTTATTTATAGTTGGCACAGCTTGTTCTCGGTGTGTTACACAGCAAAAATGTCCTCCCTGACTCAGTTTCAGAAATTGGGCACCTGGAATTGACCGGGCTGTAAATTCTCCTAATTCAAAAGGCACAATGGGATCGTCGATCGCATGGATAACGAGTGTGGGAGCGGTGATACGTTCCAGAGGGTAAGGTGGAAAAATAGCGGCTTGCCCCATATCGTTGATCATGCCTTCCCGGCGCGGGCTGGCCGGAAAAGTGGTTGTGAAGAGTGTGGAAAGTAAACCCATTTTTTCTTGATCAGGCTTGATTTGAGCCAATAAATCACGATTCACACCATTAGACCGATGAACAAAATCCGGATTGAGGGCATAAATGCACCAGGGAATGAAATCTGACCTCAACATAAGGGGGAGGATTAACCTCAAGACAAAGGGAAGGGGAGGCAGCGGGTTACTTATCGCCGAGAGCATAATCAGCCCCCGACAACGTTCAGGATGGCGCAAGGCAAACTGCAAGGCAGATGGCCCTCCAGCAGAGAGACCCAGGATGAATATGGAATCGATCTTGAGCAGGTCGAGCAAGGCCGCATAAAGGTCCGCTTGAGCTTCCGGGGTGGGATCTGATGGCAGCGGTGATCTCAAATATCCAAAACGGGAAGGCGCGATAAATTGGAACTCCCCCCCGATTAGTCCCGCCAGCCAGAGTCCCATATCATAGCTGCCGCTGCCGCCGTGAGAGATTAATACGGTTGGTCCCTTGCCAACAACCGCACACTCAATCAGGCCTTCAGCCGTTTCAAACAACTGGCTGTTTTTTTGCAAGTTCCTGCAAGCGCTTTGTTTTTCCTGCCGATAGCTCATAGTAAAGGGGTACCTCTTGCTAAATGAATACAATAATTGGGTCGTTAACTCCAGTGCCGCCTGACGAATGAATTTCGGGATGTCTGGTTCCAGTATTTAGTATACAGTAATCAGTGATCAGTATTCAGTTCTCCCGTCACCTGTCCTGAGTAGCCCTGAGCCCTTCGATAAACTCAGGATAAACTCCGTGCTCCAGAGGCGAAGGGGTATCGAAGGGCCCAGTCTCCCGGTCAGCTTTTAGGCGATCAGCTGTCGCAGATCCTGAGACTTGCGTCTTCCTTCCCACTTCCCTGTTCGGGAAAGGGTAACCAATTATTGAGTAGAATCAATGGATTATCATTCCAGATCCACCTTCGCCCTTGATCAAGATTTCTTGAGCTCAATAAACGTTTATTTATCTTATTCATTTCCTCCACCGTTTGCGTATCCAGAGGATTGCCTGAGTAGAAAAAACGCCAACAATGAACGTCACTACCACTCCAATAAAAACAATCACGTTACCTTTCTGGATCGCTTTTACCAAGTCGCCGCGCGGGTTGATTAGGGTGTGGATGAAAATGAAAGTGACCGCTATCAGCGTAACAAACCAGAGCGTACGATTCGATTTTTTAAACATCCTGCCAAAGCTGCCCGGAAATCCCAGCATCTGGATGAAATAGTTCTCAATTGTCACTGCGAAGATGATTAGCAATAGCGCCTCTACACCACCCAGGATCACCGTGTTTAGGCCAGGTTCCACAAGGGGATCTTGAAGGATTTGACTCGTAATCAGCGTTGGAATCCATGCTGCCAAACCAATTATTGTCAGAGTGATCATGCTTATTCTCAAGAGCTGCTTTTGTCTCTTCTGGGAGATGATTTCTTCGTTTACTTGCAGCAGCTCGGGTGTTCCGAACATCAAACCTGGCATTAAGAACAGGAAACGGCTGATGAATGTTGAGGAAATCGCTAACAAGAGATTCGATGGATTGAGTCTCAAGTGGGCGGGCAAATTCCATTTCCGGATTCTGCGCCATTGAATGAAGTCATCGGCCATTCCGATGATCCCGAAAGCGATTGTCATGCTGATGAAAAGCATTACGCCTTCGCCGCTCAAGGGGTTCCAGGTATTATCGAGAAGAGAAAACACAAGGCCGAAAAACAGGATCAGGATCAAAACTCTCATTTTATCTCGGAGAACGATCCGACCTTTTGAGTTTACTGTAAGGCTTCTGTCGAACCATTCCTGCAATTTCCTGAGCCATTTCGACGCCCTTCGTTTAGCGGAACGGTTCTTATTGCTTTCCTCAATCATCCGACCGAGCGATTCGTTGGCATAGGCAAAAGGAATCATCAGCAGAGCAGCCAGAAGGACATTCGTTCCAATGACCGCAGGGTCAAGCGATACATCCAGCGGAGAGGGGATCCTCGTGGAGAATTCGGGAACAAAGGGGCTGGAGTCCCGATAGCTGATATTAAAGTATTGGTCATCAAAGGTGAACAAGGGATGATCGGACAACCCCGGATCAACGGGAACAGCGATGGAGGCTGCTGGAGCAGGCGTGCTGGTTTCAGTTGGTGAAGGAGTCCTGGTGAGGGTTGCCGTCGCTGCGGGTTCGGTGGGAGTTACTGTTTCCGTGGGCGGCACTTCCGTGAGGTTAGGGTTAATGTCGAGATACATTCTGGGAATATCGCCAGAGGCCAGCGGGTAACTGGCACCAGGATCAAGCGAGACAAGGATTGAAATGAAAAACGCACTTGTGGCATTCTCTGATACTCCAAAAAGTATTCCTCCTGGATCTTGCAGGACCCAATGTCCTGTGTGGACTCCTTCAGTTTGGGGTGCGGTCAGATGCAGAGTGATATAGATGCTCTCGCCGGGATGAACTTCTTCATTGATATAAACTGTGTCGGGCGCTCCCATCTTTGCTCCACCGAGGAATGTCCATGAATAATCTGGAGTCCACACACAGCTTCCCCTGTTTACTACAAGCCAGGTAGTGGAGTGTGTTGAGCCTGGTTGTAGTACATTGCCTGGATCGTGTGTCTGACCTTCAAATCCTACCTGATAGCAATTAGTGCTGGTCGGTGATGATTCTTGCTCAGAGGATGCGGATAGGGGAAATGCTGTTCCAGTCGTGGTGGCAAGTAAGGCAATCGCCACTGCAATTAAAGCTGCGAGTTTGATGCGGACGATAATCCGAGAATAATCTTTGATCAATTTGACACTCCTTTTACTTATCGGACA
>JBARSJ010000322.1:0-26265 GCA_049644685.1 Anaerolineales bacterium | reverse complement strand
GGTTGGAACGGCAAGGTGTCTTTTCCCATCCCCTTCCTGTTATTATATAGGGGTAATATTCAGCTGATCCTATATTCGGAATTTCAATAATTACCAAGGATCTTAGAGAACATGATTGACGGCATTAATAAAGAAACCCAACAAAATACTCCAATCTCCACCAGGCAGATGAATAAGTTCCGCAGGCGGTATTACTCTAGCGGGAGGGCTTTTTGGCAGGATTTATTATATCTGCTATCCCATCGGAACCAAATTAAAGGTGCGCTCAAGGAAGACCGCATCTCACCAGCGTTCCGGGAGCGGTTGATGATGGCGGTTACGGAAGTCAATGACTGCAGGTACTGCAGGACATTCCATACACAGCAAGCTTATCAGGTCGGTCTGTCAGAACAGGAAATCCAAACTTATTTGTCCGGCATAATCCCGGAGGATATACCGCCGGAAGAAAAGCTTGCTGTTTGTTATGCAAAATACTGGGCGGAACATGACGCTCAACCTGACCTGGAGTCCCAAAATCAGATTCGGGAAGCATACGGAGAGGAAGGGTTTGACGCGATTCAAATCATTTTGCGAATGATCCGGATGGGGAATTTGTTGGGAAATACCGGGGATTATTTTCTCTTCCGGTTATCCTTTGGAAGAATGGGGGGTAAAAGATCTGATTTATAATCCAAAAACTGCACAATTATCAGATACCGGAAATCATTTCCCTGCCGGTCCTTGGGGGTGCTGAATTCTACCTGAATTGGATTGTTTCTGAAACATCAGGGAAAGATAATCGTCACCCGGAAAGTTGTATAATATTAACTGGTAAACCAACCATGTTTTTTTAGATGATTCTGAGTGCCCAGGAACAACTCGTGGTATTATAGATTGTTAGGAAGATACCCTTGATCGCTCGATCAATCTAACCTCAATCCCTCTCAGCTGAGTTATGAAAGGGTTTTTTGGTGTGAAGTAGTTCTTCGGGTTAATCCAGCTATCAGAAGTACATGTGATTTACAGAACAAGAATGTGTTAAGGAAGCAAGGAGGAAATTATGCAAGAAAAATTAGAAAAATTAAAATCAATCCTGGCGGAAGTATCCGATATTGTCGGCGCCACAGCCGTACTGGGCTGGGATCAACAGACTTATATGCCCTCTGGAGGCGTTATTAGCCGCGGTAATCAGATAGGCACACTGAGCAGTATCGCTCATTCAAAATTTATTTCTCCAGAAGTTGGAGGTTTACTCGAGGATCTGAAACCGTTTGCTGAATCCCTTGATCCCGTTTCAGATGATTATTGTTTGGTTGAGGTTACCTCAAGGGAGTATGACAAACAAACAAAAGTTCCCAGTGATCATGTAGCTGAATTTTCCCGCCTCACAGTTGTCGCTAACAGCGCCTGGAAGGAAGCCAGAAAAAACGATAACTTCTCTCATTTTCAACCTCATCTGGAAAAAATCGTGGAAATGCGGCGTCAATACGCTGATTTTTTTGCGCCTTATGAGCATGTATACGATCCGCTGTTGGATGATTTTGAACCAGGTATGAAAACGGCTGAGGTAAAGGAAATCTTCTCCAAACTGCGTCCCAAACAGGTCGAACTGATTAAGGCTATCAGTGAAAAACCTGAAGTGGATGACAGTTTTCTCCACCAATCCTTTGATGATCAAAAACAATGGGATTTTGGTGAACAGGTAATTACCAAATATGGTTATGACTGGGACCGCGGCAGGCAGGATAAAGCCGCCCACCCATTTACTACCACTTTTGGAGTTGGTGATGTCCGGATTACAACCCGGGTTGATCCTGATTTCCTGAATTCTGCCTTATTTAGCACTTTACATGAGGGGGGACACGCGATTTATGAACAGGGCGTCTCTCCAGATTTGGAAAGGACTCCGCTGGCAGGAGGTGCTTCCCTGGCAATCCATGAATCTCAGTCCCGCATGTATGAAAACCTGTTGGGCAGATCGTACGATTTCTGGATGTATTTTTACCCCAAGCTCCAGGAAATATTTTCCACCCAATTGGGAAATGTAGACCTGGATACCTTTTTTAAAGGAATCAACAAAGTTGAGCCTTCCCTGATCAGGGTTGAAGCAGATGAAGCTACCTATAACCTTCACATTATGCTCCGGTTAGAATTGGAGATCGCGCTGATGGAGGGAAAGCTCACGGTAGCAGATTTACCTGCTGCCTGGAACGAACGAATGGAAGATTATCTGGGTGTGGTTCCTCCCAACGATGCAGATGGTGTTTTACAGGATGTGCACTGGTCATATGGAATTTTGGGATATTTCCCCACCTACGCCTTAGGCAACCTGGTGTCAAATCAGCTTTGGGAAAAGATCAATCTGGATATCCCGGGTTTGTCTTCCCAGATCCGGAGAGGGGATTTCAGCGAACTATTGGCCTGGCTGAATGAGAACGTCCACAGGCACGGCTCGAAATTTAAACCGCAAGATTTAGTAACCCGGATAGTTGGATCAAGAATTGCACCGGAACCTTACGTAAAGTATCTCAACGAAAAGTTTGGTTTAATCTACCAGCTATAACCATTAGAAATCTGATCCTGATCTGACGGGATCGAGTATGTGGATAAGCAGGTGATGAACAGGGAGAAGGAGTATTAGTGGGACGGATTTTATTTATCGATGATGACACAGACGCACTTGAAACCTATGTAAAGGCGGTCTCACTTGCGGATCATAAAGCTGATGTGGCATCCAGTGTGCTGGATGGCTGGGAGATGATTCAAGAAACTGAGTATGACCTGATTTTTGTGGATTTAAATATACCAGAGGTCTCTGGATTTGAGCTGATTGAAAAATTGTCTCAGGATGAAAATACTAAATCCATTCCGGTGGTTGTGATTTCTGCTTTACCGGAAGATGGTCTTATTGACGAGGTATTAAGTGCCGGGGCGCAGCTTTTCCTGGAAAAGCCTGTTGCCTTGATTGATCTCTTTTCTGTGATTGAAAAATTTGAAGCAAAGTCCTCTAAATAAGTGGAAGGTGCTGCACAAACCGACAGCATGAAGTCATCTATTCGTCTCACTTTTTCTGTTTTGATCATCGCTTTTTTAGCTGCCGGATGCGGTATTCTTCCGGGGACTAATCCACCAACTTTCATCCCAGAGGAATACTTGCCAACCGTCATTGAGCTGACAGCTCAAGCAATAGTTGATGGGGGGTTATTCCAGATTACACCCGCTCCGCTTCCCACTTCTATCCCAGCAACTATTACCGAGACGCCTTCTCCCCCAGATACCCAAACCCCGCCAAGCCCGGAACCAGAGTTTACTCCTACCGAAACCATTGATTTGGCGCTGTTCAGCCAAGAACCCCTTACTCTCCCGAACCCCCTTCCTTATGGGGAAATTCAAATCATAAACCCGGGCAGACTTTCCAGGGTCACATCTCCGTTTAGTATCCATGCCTACCTGACACCTCCGCAGAATGACAGAGAAGAAGAGTCAAGCTATCAGGTTTCCCTCTATGGGGATGATGGGAGATTGCTGGTGAGGCATTTTTTTGTCCGGGAAGCCGATCAAAGCGGGAATACGCACCTGGTGATGGAGATAATTTTTGAGGTATCAGGAACCGCTGAAGCAGCTCGCCTCGAAGTCAGCTCTCTGGACGAGTATGGAAGAATATCCGCGCTGGCGACTATGGATCTGATATTGCTGTCAGAAGGTGACCCGGAGATCAAATCCGTTCAAGATCTTTATGAAAATTTAATTATTCAGCAGCCAATATCCAGTATCCTCATTCAAGGGGATGTGCTTATCATCCAGGGAGTTACCCGTTTTGCGCCGTTTGACCAACTGCTGGTGGAATTAATGAACAGGGATGGCGGCTTGGTGGGATCAGAAGTGCTTCTGGTTTCAGAAGAAAATCTTGGCAGCGGATATCGACCGTTTGAAGGGGAGATACCTTACCAGGTGGGTTTATCTTCCTGGATACGGGTCCAGGTGACAGCCAGGGATGGTAAATTCTCCGGAATCCTGCACTTGTCCAGTGTAGAAGTGCTGGTGAGTCCCTAAACGCTCCCTTGGCGGAGGGGGAAGGAAATTTCTAGTTGAAGCGGGACCGAACTACCTGATAAACTTGTTTTAATTCACTGGTTCTAAATATCCATAATGCTGCAATATAAACTACTAAACCAATCAGGATTCCTCCTGCCCCGAGGATCCAGAGGGAGCTGTTTTCGGTTAGGCTGAACCATCCCCAGAGCGCGATTGCCATCAACCCTCCCGAGAGCCCGGCTTTGAGGACCCCTGACCAGATCCGTTTTCCTTCTAATCCCCCCAGACGTTTCTTCATGATCCATAGCAGGCCGACCATCTCCAGGCCGGTTGCCAGTGTATTTGCCAGCGCCAGGCCACCGTGCGGCATCCAGCCCAGCCGGCTGAAGGCGGCTGAAAACAGGAAGCTGAACAGCACATTCAGAGACATGGCCGCGATGCCGATAAATACCGGTGTTTTGGTATCGTGCAGGGCATAAAACGCCCTGGCAAGGATTTCCACCATGGCATGTCCTACCAGGCCCGCCGCATACCAGAGCAGCGCCCAGGCAACCAACTCTGTGGAATGAGCGGTAAATTCACCTCGCTGGAAGAGCAGAGCAATTATTGGTTTTCGGAGCAGAATCAATCCCAGGCTGGCAGGAACAGATAGCAGCAAAATGCCTCTTAGGGTTGCAGAAAGGGAGCCACGCATATCCGTAAATTTATTTTGGGCAACCTGGATTGAAAAAGTAGGCAGCGCAGCCGTGGCAATAGATTGGGCAATCGCTGCCAGGGGCATAAGCATCAGCGCAAAAGCAATTTGAATGGCTGTTACACTTCCTTCAGGCTGGAGAGAGGCCAGTCGGACATTGATCCAAAAATTCAGCTGAACCACAGCAACACCCAGCAGACGGGGACCCATCAGCCGAACAACCTCCCGCACGTTGGGAGATTTCAAGCCCAGCGAAAAGTTGTAATTTCCACCCTGCTTAAATAGCAGGGGAAGCTGCAGGATCAAATGGAGCGCGGCGCCGATGATCACTCCCCAGGCCAGACCATGAATACCCATTCTTGGAGTCAGAACAGTTACTCCGAAGATCATGCCGATCTGGTACATTGCGGGAGTTAAGGCAGGGATAAAAAATTTCTGGTGGGAATTTAAGATTCCCATAACCAAGCCACTGAGTCCGAACAAGACAGCTGAGGGGAGCATAAGACGGACGAGTGAGATAGTGAGCGCTTCCTTGGCCGGATCTGCTGCAAAACCCGGTGCCAGGATATGCCGCACTACCTGCGGGGCAAAAATCGCTGCCAATGCCGCTGTCAGGGTGAGTACGATGAGGACCAGATTGGTGATTGAGGAGGCTAAACGCCAGGCTTGCTCACGTTTTTCCTTTGCCAGCAGGCTGGTGAAGGTGGGGATAAATGCGGATCCTAGTGCTCCCCCGGCAACCAGATTAAACAGGGTTTCTGAGATCCTGTTAGCGGCATTAAATGCTTCCATAACGGAAGAGGTTCCAAAGGCATCTGCGACCAGGATTTGACGGACCAATCCGGAAAGGTTGCTGATCACAAAAGCCAGTGTAATCACTCCGGCAGCGCGTGCTATTTGTCGGTTTGCAGAAAGGGAATCCGGGGAAGAAGGTTCTGTTCTCACAAAACAAAATTATAACATCACTCGTAATACCCGGTTCAGGATGCTGGTTGGAAGAGTAATTCAACCCGAGCTAATCTTAGATGAAATTTATACCCGTATGCTATAATCGCTCCAGTAAAAGTAGAATTAATAACATCAGATATATCTTCTGATATTAGAAAAAATTTAGGTGAATCTATGCTTGAAAAAATAGTTCGTTTAGTGGGTGGTGACCCTCATCAAAAGATATTAGAGGGTTTTTCAGAAGAAATTGCAGTCATTAATGATCTGGAAAACGCTTATGAAGGGTTAAGTGAGGAAGAATTAAAGTCAAAAACGGATCATTTCCGGTTAAGGTTGGCGAAAGGTGAATCCCTTGAAGATATTCTTCCTGAGGCATTTGCTTCTATCCGGGAAGCAAGTAAAAGGACCATTGGACAGCGTCATTATGATGTCCAGATGATCGGGGGAATTGCCATGCACCGCTGTTTTGTAGCGGAAATGAGGACTGGTGAAGGAAAGACTCTTGGTGCAACCCTGCCGCTTTACCTGAACGGACTCACAATTTCACCTTCCTGGATCAAAAAAGCCCAGACAAACTGGGGAGATGACCCCGATAATTGGAAATTTATCCCTATCGATGGGCTGCCTGTGGGGAGGGGAGTCCACTTGATCACGGTGAATGACTATCTGGCACGGCGAGATGCACGTTGGATGGCTCCCATTTACAATTACCTGGGATTGAGTGTTGGAGTGCTGCAAATGGCAGCCCGGACTGAGCATGGAAAAAAGGCATTTTTGGTGAACCTGGAGATTAAATCACCCCAGGAGGACCGTAATCAATTGGACATGGTCATGCGGGAGAAAGCCTACCAGGCGGATATTCTTTACGGGACCAATAATGAATTCGGTTTTGATTATCTCCGGGATAATATGGCCATGCGTTTGGAAGACCGGGTGCAGCGCGGTCATCATTATGCGATCATTGATGAGGTTGATAATGTCCTGATTGATGAAGCCCGGACTCCTCTGATTATTTCCGGTCCTTCACACGATGATCCGGAATGGTACCGGAGAATGGCCACGGTTGTAAAAAAACTAAAAGCGGAAGATTATGAAATCAGTATCCGGGACAGGAATATTACCCTTACTCCGCTGGGTGAGATGCACGTTGAAGAACTGCTGGGCCAACCGCTGGGAGACCCGGACCGCCCCGAGGATATCACCCAGGAACAGGCGAAGTTGCTGGGTTATCTGGAGCAGGCTCTTAGAGCTGAATTTATTTTCAAGAAGAACAAGGCTTACCTTGTTCAGGCAGGCAAGGTAGTAATTGTTGATGATTTCACCGGGCGTTTGATGCCAGGAAGGCGTTGGTCTGATGGACTTCATCAGGCGATTGAAGCCAAGGAGAATGTCAAGGTTCAGGGCGAAAATGTCACCTATGCGACAATCACTATTCAGAATTATTTCCGGATGTATGAAAAACTGTCAGGCATGACGGGCACTGCGGTAACGGAATCTGAGGAATTTAACGAGATTTACAGACTGGATCCCATCGCTATTCCAACCAATCTGGATTATATTGCGGCGCTGGAAGACACTTCGCTGGTCACCCTAAAAGCCAAAGAACCGGATTCGGGTTTTGAATACACTTTTTATGCGGATAAGGATGACCAGGAACAAGATCCCCTTTTCTGGAAGAGAAAAGATTACTCTGATTTGATTTACATCAGTGAGGAAGCCAAACTGCGAGCGATTGCAGAGGAAATCATGACTTTCCATATCACCGGTCGACCTTTGCTGGTTGGGACCACATCAGTTGAGAATTCCGAGCAGCTTTCTAACCGCTTGGATGGTCCTTCCATCCGGACCCTGGCATATATACTTATGATCCGGGAAACCTGGATGAGGAAAAATGACCGCTTTCCGGATGGACGGAGAATTCCTGAACTCCAGCCGCTAAATGTACCTTTTAAAGAATTGAAATTAGGGAACTTAAGGAAACTTGTTAAAGACTTGGATCTTGAGCTGACATTAAATGTAAACGAACCGGAAAATATCCAACTTTTACAAGATATCCTGGGTCTGGATAATAAAGATACAGATCGGCTAGCCCAGGTTTTAAAACGCGGCGTTGAGCATAATGTGTTGAACGCCCGCAAACATACCGAGGAAAGCCAAATCATTGCTGGCGCTGGTGCTTTTGGCGCGGTGATGATTGCCACCAGTATGGCCGGTCGCGGTGTTGACATTAAATTGGGCGGAGAACTGGCAGAGGAGATTACTACTGATGTTGTCCGGGTCCTGACTCGGGCAGGATATGAAGATTCTTATGAGCTATCCTTGGCTAAACAGGAAAAACTCATCCAACAGCTGAGTAAAGAAGATTACGGCATTTACGATACCGAGATCAATTATTTCTTCCAGCACATGCAGGATAAACAACAGGTGAAAGCGTTGGGTGGTTTGCATGTGGTTGGTTCTGAGCGGCATGAAGCCAGGCGGATTGACAACCAGCTCCGGGGACGGGCAGCGCGCCAGGGTGATCCGGGTTCTTCCCGTTTTTATCTGTCCATGGAAGATGACCTGATGGCCCGTTTTGGCGGACAACAGATGGAAGTCCTGATGACCCGACTCCAGGTTGATGAATCCATGCCGATTGCCAACACTCTGGTTGACCGGGTGGTCGAACAATCCCAAAACCGGGTGGAAGGAGCTAACTTTGACGTCCGCAAGCACCTGCTGGAATATGATGATGTGCTTAACACCCAGCGTGAAAAGATCTATCAGCAGCGGGAACGAATTTTCAGCAAACGGGATCTCGGTGAAGATATTTTGGAAATGCTCCAGGATGAGGTGCAGCTCCGTGTTGATAGTACTTCTTGGGATAAAGAAAGCGGAGGGGATTCAGGTCAGGGTTGGCGTCTGCTGGGATGGCTGACCCAGACTCAACCTACTTTAACATTTCAGGATGGAAAGATTCCCTCATATGCGCTGCAGTTAATCTTGAATGACATTCAGGGGAAAACCTCATCCATAAAAAAGGATCAGATTCGCCCAATCCTGCTGGAAACTGGAAAACAGGTTCTGGCAGCGGAAGAAGCCCACATTCTGCAGGCAGTGGACAGGATACTGGAGGATCGTCAGATCCGGTACGAGGATCAGGTTGAGATGAGGTTGGAAACACTCAATACTTTCCTGGATGGATTATCCTACGACAGTGAAGAGGCGCGAAATCCGCAAACCGTCTACAATGAACTCCGGGATTTGGTTAGAATCCGTTTTGAATTAACCCCTCCTCAAATCAAGGAACTCGCGGAAGGAGCCAGCGATGATCTCCAGGATGAATTAAACTACCAGGTTGAGTCTGAGCTTAGAGAACTGGAATTCAAGTGGTTGATCGGTGCTGTAGAACGAGTGCTAGGGAATTCTCTGAATGTCGATGAGATATCTGTTTCTGACCTGGATTGGCTGTCCATTGGTGATTTGTTAATTGAAAAAGTTCAAGAGCAGTTCAAAGACCGTTTGGAGGGGTATTTTAACAATCCTGAGGAAGCCAGGATAAACAAGAGCCTTGATGCGGGATTAAAGGAAATTCAGGAGGAAGAGCTGACTGAATCCGATTTGATTCAATTATTGGGATTGATGTCTGAAGGACGCCAGGCGGCATTTGATAAAAAGAGTCATAAACGGATCTGGCTCAGGACCCAACGGTTAAGATATACGTTCTACGCCGCCGATTTACTACTCCAATTGGATCAAGAAAAGGCAAGGGAGGATATCCTGGCGCATTTGGAAAAAGCCCAATTGATGATTCAGTATGCCTGGGGTAAAAATGAGATGGAACGCTTGAAAGAAAGCAAGCTTTCTTCCCTCGAAGAAGATCTGAGAATTGTTATCCAGGAAAAACTGAGACAGGATTCCTTCCAAAAACTCGCCGGACAAAAACTGGACATGCTTCCAGGAGATATAAGAACCCTTGTCCATGATGAATTGGGACTCTCAACGGTGACAAATATCTATCGGGAATTATTCCTGCGGGTAATTTCGGAGCTTTGGGTAGAATATTTGACGGAAATGGAAGCTCTCCGGGTAGCTATTGGCCTGGAAGCTTATGCCCAGAGAGATCCACTGGTGCAGTACAAAACCAAGGGGTTTGAAATGTTCCAGCACTTGATGGAAGATATGCGGGTGGGTGTTGTGAACCGCATGTTTACCTTCCAACCCCGGAATATTAGCCGGATCCAAGCTGCGGTGGAAGATAGGGCATCTGGTCCAAAAGCCGCCTAGGATACTCTTATATACCCTTTGCACCAAGTTTCAAACCGGACATCTCTTACTCAGGGATGTCCGGTTTTTCTTTGAATGGATTATTTATCAGGTACAATTAATGAACTCGTTTTCTGGATTCAAGGCGAAAACTTAATGACGGATACCTCGATTTCAAATCCAGCCGATTTTTATAAAAAACTGCCCAAAGTGGAATTGCACCGCCACCTGGAAGGATCTTTGCGCGTTCCAACCATGATGGAAATTGTTCGGGCTCATGATTTGGATGTAAAAAACACCGGTTATTTACGACCCTTGGTTCAGGTAGATCATCAGGAACCCTATACTTTCGAAAATTTTCTGGCCAAGTTCGGAACTCTGCGTTTATTTTACAAATCACCGGAAATTATTAAAAGGCTTACCTGGGAGGCAGTTGAGGATGCTGCCCTGGATAATGTCCGCTACCTTGAGCTCCGTTTTACCCCGGTCGCGCTCAGCCGGGCGGAAGGTTTTCCAATGGCGCAGGTGGTCGATTGGGTGATTGAAAGTGTCCAGGAAGCTTCGGCTCAATATGGAATCTTAGTCCGATTAATAGCCAGCATCAATCGCCATGAAAGCATAGCGCAAGCTCAGAAAGTGCTTGAAGTTGCCCTGGAGAGAATAGATCAGGGAATAGTTGGAGTAGATCTGGCAGGAAATGAAGCTGAATTCTCGGCTGAACCCTTTCAGGAGTTATTCTCTGTTGCTCAAACACATGGTTTACGGGTCACAATACACGCTGGGGAATGGGGGGGAGCCGAGAATGTTCGCCAGGCAATTGAAGATTTGGGCGCGGAAAGGATCGGCCACGGAATCCGGGTTGTGGAGAATCCCAGCGTCGTAGCGCTAGCCCGGGAACGGGGAACAGTATTTGAAGTTTGTGTTACGAGCAATTTTCATTCTGGTGCGGTAGATGAACTCAATGAACATCCTATCAAGCAGATGATCAGGGAAGGCTTAAATGTCACTATAAATACTGATGACCCAAGTATTTCCCGCATTGATCTTTCGAATGAGTATCAAACTGTAACAGAAGTTTTGGGTATGCCGATCAAAGTGTTGGAGGAACGTGTTCTGGCTGCAGCCCGGGCATCTTTTTTGCCTGGAAAGCTGAGCCGACGTTTAACTGCCAAAATTTCCAAGGATTTCAAGGGGATATTAACCCAGGGAGAATAATTTCTACTCTCTGTTTTTTTCCCATTCTTTGACTGCTGCATCAATGATCTGGCGGACTTCCGGATCCGGAATCTCATCCACGTCATCATAAGAATTTAATCCCACCCAGAAACGGATTTCTTTATTGTGGTTCTCCATGAGGTGTATCCCTTTTCCTGCCAAGGGAGATCCGGTTAGTTTTTTCTGTAATATGTCATTTACTTCATCGATGACACTCAGTGTTTTTATTCCGGAATCCGCCTCATCTTTATCCTCAAAAATTGGAAGTACCTCTTCAGTGGCTGGTGGAGGTTGGAGATTCGGTTCTAGGGGCGCTTCTTCTTGGATGGTTATGATGTTCAATATTTCCCGCGGCAGTTCTTCTTTCTCTAGGTAAGTGCCGGCTAAATCATACACCGGGGGGACCCCCTCTTCTTTCCAAACCTGGAGGATTAGGCGGGAATTTGGACTGGGTTTTTTGATTTTTTCAACCGGTGCTGAGTGTTTTGGAGCAGCCTTCTCCGCAGCTGGGAGATCAGGTTCCTCTGGCGTTTCTTTTTTTGATAACCTTTTTGCAAGCGGCGTATTCAGGGAAAGAATAAACAATCCCAGGAAAAAACCGATCAAAAGAGCAAAAATCACGATAAATATGAGGAAAATGGTTTCCATAGGAACTCCTTCCTATTCTGGAGGCGGTTGGCAGGTAGGGCAAAAATAAGTGCTTCGCTGGCCAATTTTTATCCGCTCTATCGGCGTTTCACATGTTTTACAGGGTTCTCCCTTTAAATTATACACCGATAGATAATTTTGGTAATCCCCTCCGCGGTACATCCAATCAATACTCGACCCCTGGTTTTTAATTCCTTCCTTGAGGACCTGCCTGATGCTTTCCCAGAGTCTGAGAGCCTGCTTAACATCCAGTGTATCTGATTTTAACACCGGGTGAAGTTTTGCGCGGTGGAGCGCTTCATCAGTATAAATGTTTCCCATTCCGGCAATCATTTCCTGGTCCAAAAGAAAATATTTCAGCTGTCTGCTGTGTGAACTGAGCAGTTGATGAAGCTTTTCTGGCGTAAAATCATCGCTGAGTGGTTCCGGGCCGAGGTTAGCTAGCTGCTCCTGGGCATTTTCTGTTAGCCAGATCCGGCCGAATTTGCGGATATTGTTAAATGCCATCCGGTATTTATCGTGAAAATTGATGATTAGCCGGTAATGTTTCCCCAGGGGTGCAGTTTGTTCTTCAACGACCAGTTCCCCGCTCATCCGGAGGTGGATGATCAGTGTATCCCGGGAAAGCCGAATCAGCAGGTTTTTTCCCCTCCGTCCGATTCCAGAGATGTACTGTCCCTTGATCCTGTCCAGAAATTCTGCCGGTGTTGGAGAAGCTAACGTTCCCTCCCAGAGTAATTCGGCATCCCTGATTCTTTTCCCGAGGATGGATGGTGAACCCTCGTTGCCTTGCAGTAGATGCCTGCGGAATGTTTCAACTTCAGGTAATTCTGGCATGGAGTTTACTCGTCAAACATCTCACCCACACTTCGCCCTTCATGAGCCCGGCGGATAACTTCGCCGAGCAGGGGGGAGATATCCAGAATGTCCACAATCCGGTTTTTCTTCAGAGTCTTTAGGCCTTCAGGGGGAATGGGGATAGTGTTGGTGGTAATCAGATGAGTGATAGGCGATGCAGATAGCTTTTCGATTGCCGAATGAGAAAAGACTGGATGTACAAAAACAGAATAAATACCTCTGGCACCATTTTTCTTCGCCAGGAAAGCGGCCTCAGCCATTGATCCTCCAGTATCCACTTCATCATCCACGATGATTACATCTCTTCCCTCAGTAGCGCCGATCAGGGATAATGCTTCAGCCGAATTTTTCTTTTCTCGCCTTCTTTTCTCAATAAATGCGATTGGTATATCCAACTCAGCTGCCAGGTTGCGTCCCTTTTTAGCAAAACCCAGATCAACAGTAAGAACGACAGGATCCTTCATTTTTGGCAGAAATTTTCTCAGCTGATCTTTCAGGATATGGAAGGCAGTCAGCACATCTCCAGGAATGGAGAAAAATCCCTGGATTTGACCGGCATGCATATCCATGGTCATATAACGGTCAGCGCCAGCAATTTCAATCATGTCTGCGATCAAACGGGCAGTGATCGGAACCCGGGGTTTGTCTTTTTTGTCCGATCGGGTATAGCTCAGATGGGGTATTACTGCGGTCACTCTACCGGCTGAATCCAATCTCAGGGTTTGCAGCATGATCAGCAGCTCCATCAAATTACGGTGAACCGGTCTTGAGGTATTTTGAATCAGGTAGACATCCTGCCCCCGGACGCTTTCATGAAGGCGGGTCCAGATATTCTCGTTAGGAAAATCAATGATGTCTCTTCCGCTGAGGGGGATGTTTAAATATTTGGAGATTCCTTCGGCAACATGGGGGATTGCGGTGCCAGCAAAAAGTTTGATTTCACGGTACATACCGCCATTTGGAGGAGTTTCATAGGTCATATAGTAATCCTTTGTCTTATTGATCTTGCCATTCAGAATGCAGCATACTCATAATCATAACATCCACGTATTTCCCTTGAAGATATTGTGCTTCCCGGAATTTTCCTTCCAGGGTAAATCCGGCTTTTTCATAGGACCGGATTGCCCGTTGATTGTTTTTAAATACTCGCAGCCAGATGCGGTGCAGATTTAGATTCTCAAAACCTTGTTTGAGCATCAGCTGTATGGCTTTTGTTCCATATCCCTGGTTCCAGTATTCTTTTTCGCCGATGTGAATTCCAATTTCAGCCAGACGGTTTTGCCAATCGATGTCTATGAATCCGCAATTGCCCACAAATACCCAAGACTCTTTTTGGGGATCAGGCTGGATTTCAATTGCCAGCGGTCGCTCAAATGGGGATCGTTTTAACATGCTGGCAAACCAATCTTCTTCCTCTGCCAGAGAAAGGGGCATGATAAGCGACAGCCCTTGCCTGACTTCAGGATCATTCAGCCACTTTACAAATGAAGGCAGATCTTCTTTTTCAATTGCCCGCAGCCGAATTTGATCTCCAATGATCATAATCCTGCTCCTTTGATTAACTTCTCTACTGCCCGGCGGGGTGAAATCTGCCGGCAAACAACCTGGTCCAGAACCTTTTCATAATCCGCAGGTGGAATAGAAGAGTTCCAGCGCTTATGCAGGGCTTCTTGCAGTAGATTCCCTACTTCATTTTTTAACCTGGCCTGCTCCCGGAGAATCCATCCTCCGCTGGTCTTCAGGTGCTGCTGATGCGCAGTTATTTGTTCAATTAATTCAGCTACACCGTCTCCAGTTGTGGCAGTGGCAGGTAAAACGGGTGGAATCCATTTCTGATCTGACTCAGTGTCCTCTGCCGGCGCTTGTTCAGCAGACATCATTACCCCATGATGCATGACAACCCCTTTTACAGGTTGGGCAAGAGAAAGCATATTCCTCAAAGCTCGGAGAGCATTATCGGCGCCAGGTTTATCAGCTTTATTGACAACCAGAATGTCGGCGATCTCGAGGATGCCGGCTTTGAAGGTTTGGATTTCATCCCCCAGCCCAGGCGCTTCCACGACAATTGTGGTATGTGCCAGGCTGGCGATCTCCACCTCTGTCTGGCCGGCGCCTACTGTTTCGATCAGGATGATATCAAAACCCGCCGCATCAAATACCTGGACCAGCCCGGCAGTTGCTGAGGCCAATCCGCCCAGTGATCCGCGGGAGGCCATGGATCTCACAAATACTCCGGGATCTCCCGCCAAATCCTGCATTCTCACCCGGTCTCCCAGCAAGGCACCACCGCTGAAGGGGCTGGATGGATCAACTGCTACTACAGCCACTGTAGGGGGTTTGGTCTCTTCCCTGAGGTGGCGGTAGTGGAATGCCATCCGGTTAACCAGGGTTGATTTCCCTGTTCCAGGCGCGCCGGTTACTCCGATCAAATGCGCGTTCCCGGTATGGGGGAAGAGTTCCTCCAGGATTTGATTTCCTTCGGGGGTGTTGTTTTCTACTTGAGAGAGGGTGCGGGTCAGAGCAAGGCGCTCCCCATTCAAGACAGCCTGCGTTTGGGTCACTGGCATGCTTTGCGTATGTCTTCTATGATTAATTGAGTGGATGTGCCCGGGCCAAAGATTCCATCGACTCCAAGTTTGGTTAACTCCAATTTGTCCTCATCCGGGATGATACCGCCCAGAAACAGTTTTACATCTTTCAACCCCTGCTTTTGCAGCATCTTGATCACTTTGGGTACCAGGGTCATGTGGGCACCGGAAAGGATGGAAAGACCCACAACCTGCACATCCTCCTGAAGAGCCGCTTCAGTAATCATTTCCGGGGTTTGGCGTAAGCCGGTATAGATTACTTCCATTCCAGCATCACGGAGAGCCCGGGCAACGACTTTGGCGCCCCGGTCATGTCCGTCCAATCCCGCTTTTGCGATTAGTACTCTGATCTTCGTTTGAGAATTGCCCATTCAGCCTCCAGAGCATATCTTTTTATAAAAAAATTATACCCCAAAGGGTAGGTATGGGCTGGTTTGAACCCCTTAAAATCCTGATTAAGTATTATCCCTTCAGGTCAATTAGCAGACTGACCGGACAGTGATCTGATCCAAGCACATCATCATGGATAATGACATCTTCAACCTGCTCCTCCAACCCTTCGGAGATCAGGAAATAATCCAGCCGCCAGCCGATATTCCGCTGCCTGGCCTGAAATCGATAGGTCCACCAGGTGTATTGTTCCCGATCAGGGTAGAGGTCCCGGTAGATATCCCGGAAGCCGTGTTCCAGGTAGATGTCTAGCCAGGCTCGTTCCTCAGGCAGGAAACCGGTCGTCCCTGAATTGGCTTCCGGGTTACGCAGGTCAATTGGCTGGTGGCAGGTGTTAAAGTCGCCGCAGAGAATGACTTTTTCTCCTTTTTGATGCAGCCTGTCGCAGATTTCCAGCAATTCCTGGTAAAAATCAAGTTTATAGTCTACCCGGCTCAGATCCCGACCGCCATTGGGAAAGTAAATATTATATAACCTGAACTCAGGAAGGAGAGTTTGAATAACCCTACCTTCTTGATCAAAACGGGGGATTCCCAGGCCTTTTTGACTTTCCAGCGGCGGGACCTTGCTGAAGGTAGCTACGCCGCTGTATCCAGGTCGCTCGGCAGGATTCCAGACGGGATTGTTTCCCTCCAGGGACTCTTTCTGGGCAGCAGTGAGTTGGTCCGGCCGGGCTCTTATTTCCTGCAGGCAGAGCACATCCGGATCAGTAGACTTTATCCAGCTATCAATTCCATTTTTAAGGGCAGCCCGGACACCGTTAACATTCCAGGTGGTTATTTTCATCAATTTCCTTTCTGGGTTCAATTGATTCTCATTGTAACAGAATGGACACGCTAATGAAAAACAGACCTCGGAGGTCTCAATGACCTCCGAGGTCTTTATTAAGGGAGCAAGGTAAGATTCCTGCTGGTGGGTTCATCTATAAGATGTGGTGAATAAGGTATTTCTCCTCCTTAGTTATGGCGTGCGGGCAGAACAGCTCGCACGCTATAACTTTTCCCACTCTGGAAACCTGTCGCTGAAGCCGGGCAAACTGATCCTGGCAGCGGCAGAGGATGATATCCTGCCCATCATGGCAGAAAGAAGATATCTTCGTGCCTGCTTAGAAGGCGGACCTGGAAGACCTGGAAGTTTTGATTGGTTTGTTTATCGGTGGAATTACCAGAGCCTATCCTGTCCGCCTTCTGAGCCCGCATGAGGGGACTATATTATTGATACCCGAACAACCCAGGGGAAGGGATTTGCCCTGGATAATGTTACAATGATTCCCTGGAGTGTTTTTTTACATCAGGGATTTATTATTTATGTCCCAAAATACTAGTCACCTCACCATTGATAAACAATCCGCCCGGCGGTTGATTCTGGCCTGCCAGGGACTTTTCCCTCCCCGCACTCTTAAAGGAAAAACAGGCGTCAAAAAATTCCTGGCGCGGGCGCGATCGATCCAATTTGATCCCATTAACGTGGTGGGTCGTAATCCGGACCTGGTACTGCAGTCCCGGGTGCGGGATTTCCGCCCCCGGATGCTTGATGAGCTGCTTTACCAGGACCGCACCCTGGTGGACAATTGGGACAAAATGGCCAGCGTCAGCTTGACTGAAGATTGGCCATATTTTTCCCGGCACCGTTCCCGGATGCAGGATATATTTGGTGTGCCTTCCGAAGTGGTTATGAGTCTGGCTCCTACCGTGCTGGATCAAATCAAACGGGAAGGACCCCAATCTTCGCTTGATTTTAAACACGATGAAAAAACAGATTGGGCCTGGGGTCCAACCCGAGTATCCCGGGCAGCGTTGGAAGGCTTGTTTAAAATGGGGCAGCTGGGAGTGCATCACCGGGTGACCAATCGGCGCTATTTTGATCTGATTGAAAATTTAATGCCCAAAGACCTATTGGAAACCCCCGATCCCAACCAGAGCCTGGAAGAATACCAAACCTGGCACATGTTGCGGCGGATCAGATCTCTGGGTCTCGCCCATCCCAATGCAGGTGTTCAATGGAGCGGTATTCAGGGAGTGAAAAGCCCCCAGCGCCGGCAGATCATCGATCAGTTAGTGGAGGATGGGGCTTTGTTAACAATAGAAATCCAGGAACTGACGGGTCAAATATTTTTCCTCAAGAGTGAGGATAAAACATTGCTGAAAAAAATCCAAAAGGGTGATCCCGCCTGGGAAGCTGCCTTGATCGCGCCCCTGGATAATTTGCTCTGGGATCGTAAAACACTGAGTCGAATCTTTGATTTTGATTATAGGTGGGAAGTGTATACACCAAAAAAGAAGCGCAACTACGGTTATTATGTGCTGCCGGTACTATATGGAGACAATTTCTGCGCCAGGGTTGATCCCGAATTTGATAAAAAAACCCGGGTTCTCACCTTCAGGAATTGGTGGTGGGAAGACGGTGTGAAACCTGATCAGGAAATGAAGGCCGCGCTCCAGCGCTGTATGGAGGATTTCCTGGTTTACCTGGATGCAGTAGGGATTAAGTATTCCAAAACGCTATTGAGGAAAGGAGATTTAGAGTGGCTGGCGGCGCTTGGTTAAGAATTAGACCTCCGAGGTCGTGGGGACCTCGGAGGTCTACACGATCTCGGAGGTTTGGACTATACTTTTCAGGGACAATACCTGGGTTATATCCAGGATCGAAATTTATCGATTCCAGCTGTGCTCAAGGATGGGTTAAATGATCACAAAAGGGCGTGCTTTAGAAATATTGAAGGAAAACATTTCCAATAAGAACCTGAGAAAACACCATTACGGAGTAGCTGCAGCGATGAAAGGTTTGGCTTTGGAATTAGGCGGTGATCCGGAGACCTGGGAAATCGTCGGGCTGCTTCATGATGCTGATTATGAAAAGACAAAAGATGCTCCGGAGCAGCATACTGTCCTGTTGGCTGAAATCCTAAGAGAAGAAGATGTTGACGAGGGTATAATCCGGGCTATCCAATCCCATAATTATGAATATACTGGTTTTATGCCGGAATCCGTAATGGAATATGCTTTATTAAGCTGCGATGATCTGACTGGGTTGATTGTGGCTGTTGCCCTGGTGAATCCAGAGAAATTATCCGGCGTCACGGGCGAGTCAGTACTGAAGAAATTTAGCTCAAAATCATTTGCCGCTGGAGCGGACAGGGAGAAAATACTCCGCTGTGAGGAAAATCTGGATTTGCCTCTGGAAACTTTTATTGATCTAGTCCTGCAAGCGATGAAAAAGGAGTCAGACCTATTGGGATTGTAAATCTGGACCGATTAATACCCCCAAAGAAGCCAGGAGCATGTTTTAACCCTGGCTTTTTATTTTAATTAATTTCCCCGCCGCCTTTTACCGCCGCCGTGGGATGGTTCAGCAGATTGAGCAGAAGATAATGTTAGATTAGAAACCAGGCATTCCCCCAAGTCGCACAGGTTATTGCTATTTAAATCTAAATAATCTTCACAATCGCCCGGAAAAGAACAACTTTTAGAGCAAAGCACCACACATTCAAGTTCGTCAGTCTGGGGCGCTTCCGGGTATGACTCAGACTCAGAGGCTGTCTCAGATCCATCCCCTTGAAATTCAACTTTGGTGTCTTGATTAGCGTTTTCTGCTAGAACTGAATTACTGCATTCCGTCAGATCGCAAATTCCGTTATTATTCTGATCGATATAATGTCGGCACTGTCCAGGATAGGTGCAGCCCTGGTCGCAGATCACCGTGCAATCAGAATTTATTTGATTTGAAGTGGCAAGGTTCTCCGCTGACCCCAGATCAGTAGAAGTAGTTTGATTTCTGATTAGAGAGCTGAATTCATCTTCCCCAAATTCAAGCAGATTGGCTGCTGAAATAAGTGAAGTCAAACTAACAACTCCCATAAGCTGGAGGAATTCGCGGCGGTTCAGTGTGCTGGTATGGGGATTGTTGAGAACCGGCTGGGTCGCGAGAGTGGGGGTTGGCTGCCGCCACAGTCCAAAGTACTTAGATGCGGTTTTCACAATCCAGCGCCAATGGGTGCCGATTTTTACCAGCGTGATTACCAGCGCAGCAATGGAGCTGTAGATATGGAAGTCCAACCAGAGCAGGTAATCCGACAACTCAAGATTAAACCAGGTTGAGATAATGAGGCCAGAAACGAGAATGACTGCATAACTGATGATCAAGAGCCAATCAATCACATAATAGAGCCTGCATTGATTTGAAGTTTTGCCAAAAAACCGTTTGGTTACATTAACGGTCCAATCCCAGTGAACCCAAAGATGGTATAGTGCCAGGGCGCCAACCCCGATCCCCAACCATTGGTGCCACCCCAAACCGGTTAGATCTAAAAAGAAGGTTAGCAGGTAACCGATAAATAATCCTGCATCTATCAACCAATTTCGTTTTTGTTTTGGCATACCAGTAAAACTCTCCTGGGAATCCAGTTGCACATTTGGAATCCAGTCAAATTATATAAGGGACTTTTGTTGGAAATATTTAGGATTTGTGAAGATTTTGTTTAGGAAGACTGGGGGTTAACGAATAAACCTCCGAGGTCTTGGAGACCTCGGAGGTCTGGTTTGCAGGGAAGGATGATTACTAGAAAAGCCCCTGGAACCAGATTCGGATTGACAGGAAAAGCTCCCGCAGCATCAGGTTAACTGTTCGGTTTAATCTCGCTGACCAAGCGATGATGCGTTCCACAGCCGCCATGGGGTGGTTGACATCCAGGCCGGTGAGGGCGAAGAAAATGACAATTAACAGCAGTAAAAAGATCAGGATTAAGGCAACCTTTGAAACATTCATTCACAACCCTCTCTGTTTGATAGGACGCAGATAAGATTTCATTTCTATTATACCAAGTTGTAGTGTAGGGGTGTAGTTGTAGTTAAGGCAGCTCCCGCCGAACATATCTCCTTTGGGGATTCCTGTGGATTTTCCTGCAGAAACTGACCGGGGAATTCCAGTGCTGTCTGCCACACATGCACATATCCAAATCAGTTGTATCGAGGAGTGTATCCTACCCACTCAAGGATTATTCTGCTAATAACTGCCAGTTTTCTGTGAATCTGGAACAAATCTTGTGATTCTTGCTTGACAAGGGGTCCTTAATAATGTAAAATATAGCAAATAACTTTGCGGCGCAAACAAAATAACATTACAAACATAGTGGGAGTTTTATGAAAAGGAGTTGATAATGTCTGAAATACTTAACCTCAAAGAAATCAAGCGGCAGGTGTACCTGTATTATTCTGAAGACGGGCTGATCGATCTGGCGATTGGCCTGGTGATCTTCGGATTTGGTGCTCTGCTGCTGGCTGATCTGCCGGCGATGGTTGGTGTTCTTGGTTTGATCCCGCTTTTGATCTGGTACCTGGGCAAACGGTACCTGACTATTCCGCGAATTGGATCCATTCAGCCGGATCAAGGAATGAAAACACAGTTTGTAGGGTTTTCAATCAATATGATTGCCATTGGAGTGGGGGTTTTCCTCCTCTTCATTCTAACCCCTGGAACTGGAACGGAACTGCTTGCTGATCATCCTTTAGCATTATTCGGATTTATGCTGGCTCTTGCGATTAGTGCCCTGGGACTGTTGATGAAGACAAACCGCATGTATTATTATGCGATGCTTGTTTTCTTAGCCATGGCAATTGGTGAAATCCTGAATAAATCAATAATAACTGTGGATCTTTATCTGTTATCGGTGATTATTGCCGGGGGAATAATCATTGTTTCAGGGATTATTGTGTTGGTAAAGTTCCTGAATAAATATCCGATTGTACTGTTGGAAGATAACCATGATCGCTAAAAAAGATAAGGATTTGAATTTAGATATAGAGATCAACCGCCTGGTGCATGAACCCGCCCGGCTGAAGATACTGGCTTATCTCTCAATTGTCAAAAGTGCGGATTTTGTCTTCCTGGTCAGCCGAATTGGTTTGACGATGGGAAATCTTTCCGCCCATGTGAGCAAATTGGATACTGCGGGATACATCAAAGTTAAAAAAGAATTCAAAGATAACCGCCCTCACACCATGATCTCACTAACAGATAAGGGAAGACAAGCTTATACTGGCTACCGAGAGGATATGCTCCAGTTGCTGCAGGAGTGAATATTGAGAACATAGCCAGAGGGGAATACAGTTGAATAAGATTTATCAGATACAAAGGTGAAGCCGTGCAACGTTGGTTTCATCTTTGTTGATATTATGTGGACGGTTTGTGTAAATCGCAAGTTGGTTATTGACAAGCAATGAAGCTTCGAAACTAATGATTATAAAGAGTACCTTCCTGCAGAATATGGGAGAAAAATGGTAAGAAAATTCCCTCTGCAGTAGTCAGAATAAACATCAACCAAATTATTTATTTGACTATTGGAATCAAAGTGAGGTAATAGTGAATGTATTAAGCGCAGTAATTTCAGGGATATTGGGAACATTTGCCATCAGCGCAGTGATGGCTGTTGCTCCAATGATGGGGATGCCCAAGATGAATATCGTCGATATGCTAAGCACTATGTTCGGGAAGTCCAATCTGGTACTGGGATGGATGATGCATCTGATGATGGGAGCAATGTTTGCTTTAATTTACGCTTTCCTGTGGTCACAGGGGATCGGCAGCCCTGGTTGGATTTCCGGGTTGATTTTTGGCGCTGCGCATTGGCTGGTGGTTGGCCTGATGATGGCGGTGATCCCGATCGTGCATGCAGGGATTAAAAACGGCGACGTTGAAGCCCCTGGTCTGTGGATGACCAACCAGGGCGGAATGTTGGCATTCATTGGTGGATTGATGGGCCACATGGTTTTTGGGTTGGTGGTGGCATTGGTGTATGCAATAATTTGATACTTTTATCCAATTAAATAGACAAGACCCGTCTGCAAAGATGGGTCTTATTGTTTAAATAAGGAAGTGACCCGCGAAGGAATCGAACCTTCAACCTATTGATTAAGAGTCAATTGCTCTGCCAATTGAGCTAGCGGGCCTGAGTGTAATCGCAGGGAGATTATACAACATTCCTAAATGGGGTGTCAACCGGGCAGCGCTTACTCTGCGAGCAGATCAATCTTCAATCACAAATTCACTGGTGAAGGTTAATCCCGGTTTCAATGTTGCCAGCACCGAGCAGTATTTATCTTCTGAAAGCTGCATAGCCCGCTGCATTTTTCCTGGATCCACGTCACCTTTGATCCTGTACTTAAAGTGCAGTGAAATATAGGGGTAGGGCGCTTCCTGGCTCTGTTCCGCGGATACATCCACTTTAAGATCTTTCAGCGGCTGTTTACCTTTTTCCAGGATCTGAACCACATCATAAGCGGAGCAGGAGGCTGCTGACAGCAGCAGCAAATCAGAGGGATTGACCCCCTGGGCATGCGGTTCATTTTCCCGCTGATAACCGATAGCAAGTGAATTTCCCAGATGATCGGTACCCACAAACATGCGGGAGCGCAGCCATTCCAATTGAACCTGTTTGGTTTTTGTTTCCATGATACTGTTCCTTAGTTGATTTTCTTGAAGATTTCCAGATGTCATTATACTCTGGTGAAATATATTAAAGATAAGAAGTCTGTATAAATAAGAGTTAAGGGTATACTCAAGATGTATCCGGAATCCGATATGAAAAAAAAGGAACTACACAAGAAATGGGAAGAGGAGATACTCAATCCGGGGCTGGATAAGTTTCCAGAGAGGAAAGAGAGTTTTACCACCAGCTCTGGAATTCCGCTGCCAAGAGTAGCTCTGCCGGCAGAGGATCAACCATTCGAGGAACACCTGGGATTTCCCGGAGAGCAGCCCTACACGCGGGGTGTTTATCCCACCATGTATCGCGGACGATTGTGGACCATGCGCCAGTACGCCGGCTATGCCAGCGCAGAGGAATCCAACCGCCGTTATCGCTATCTGCTGGAGCAGGGACAAACCGGACTCTCGGTAGCTTTTGATCTTCCGACTCAGATTGGTTATGATGCTGATCATCCGCTCGCTGCCGGAGAGGTTGGCAAGGTGGGTGTGTCCATTTCATCCCTGCAGGATATGGAAGCGCTTTTCCAGGAAATTCCTCTTGATAAAGTCTCCACCAGCATGACCATTAACGCCCCGGCGGCTATTTTACTCGCTATGTATATCGCTGTGGCCAAAGGACAGGGCGTAGATCCTAAAACATTAAGGGGAACTGTACAGAACGACATTCTCAAAGAATATATTGCTCGTGGAACCTATATATTCCCTCCGCAGCCTTCCATGCGGCTGATTACGGACCTGTTTCAATACTGCCAGGCTGAAGTCCCTAAATGGAATACTATCAGCATATCTGGATATCATATTCGGGAGGCTGGATCCACTGCGGTGCAGGAAGTAGCATTTACCTTAGCCAACGGGGTCGCTTACGTGGCCGCTGCTGTAGATGCCGGGCTGGATGTGAACGGATTTGGTCAGCGCTTATCATTTTTCTTTAATGCCCATAACGATTTTCTGGAGGAAATCGCTAAATTCCGGGCTGCCCGGCGATTGTGGTTCTCTTTGATGGGTGATCGTTTTGGCGCGACTCATCCGGATGCGTTAAAATTGCGGTTTCATGCCCAGACTGCTGGATCAACCCTCACTGCTCAGCAGCCGCATAACAATATTGTCCGAGTGGCGCTGCAAGCGTTGGCGGCTGTATTGGGCGGCACACAATCCCTGCATACAAACAGCATGGATGAAGCCCTGGGTTTACCCACCCGGGAAGCAGTTCAGATTGCCCTGCGCACGCAGCAGATCCTGGCTGAGGAATCCGGGACGGCTAACACCATCGATCCCCTGGGTGGATCCTATCTGGTTGAAGAGCTCACAGATGAAATAGAATCCCGGGCCCGAAAGTATTTGGAGGAGATCGACAGGCAGGGTGGGGCGCTGGTCGCTGTTGAAAATGGCTATATCCAGGGAGAAATTCAGGAAGCAGCTTACCAGCAGCAGCTTGCGCTTGAGCAAGGGGAAATCCATCAAGTGGGTGTGAATATTTATCCTTTGGAGGAAGACCTCCCGCTGGAGCTGCTTGCGGTGGATCCAACCTTGGAAAAAGAACAGAAGAAACGTCTCTCTCAGCTGCGGAAGCAGAGGGATGATTCACGTGTAAACAGACTATTGAGTGATTTGCAGGAAACTGCCCGAAGCACCGAAAACCTGATGCCGCTTTTGATTGATTGTGTGGAAGGGGAGGTTACGCTGGGGGAGATTACCGGCGCGCTTCGAGAGGTGTGGGGCGAGTATCGTCCGGTGGGGTGGTTTTAGAGGGAAACAATGACCTCCGAGGTCGAAACGACCTCGGAGGTCCTAATATCCTATACTATAATAATTCTATGACAGACCTCATACGCCTTAATCATGTTGCTGTGCTGGTAGAAGACCTGGACCAGGCGTTAAGCTTTTGGCAGGATCAGCTGGGCTTAACTCTGGATCATGTGGAAACTGTTTCCAGCATGGAAGTTATAATCGCTTTCCTGCCCTTAGGGGAAAGTGAAATTGAGCTGGTTCAACCTACAACCGCAGATTCAGGCTTGGCGAAATTCCTGGTGAATCGCGGTCCGGGACTCCACCATATTTGCATTGAAGTCGAGGATATCAGCGCCAAAGTAGTTGACCTGCAAGAAAAGGGCGTGCGATTAATCGACGAGAATCCGATCACCATGGATGACGGCCGCAAACTGGCATTTCTGCATCCCAAAAGCGCCGGGGGTGTGCTGATTGAGCTGTATGAGCTCCCGGGTGAGCGCCCATGATTGCCGGGATAAAGAAATTTCCTCCCCAGGGATGGATTGGGCTGGGATTAATTATTATTTTCTGGCCGCTGAATTGGTTTGGAGCGGGGATTAGAACAGGACTGGGTTTTTTCCCGCTCTGGTTGGGATACATTCTACTGATGGACAGTCTGGTGTTCCTCAGGAAACAGAGCTCGCTTATTTCCCGGAGCTGGTGGAAGTTTATCCTGTTATTCCTGCTCTCTATTCCGTTGTGGTGGGTATTTGAAGGGTTAAACCTCCGCTTGCAGAATTGGGTTTATCTGGGACGGGACTCGTTTTCTAATCTGGAGTATGCAGTACTGGCCAGTTTGAGTTTTTCTACTGTAATCCCCGCGGTTCTGGAAAGCGCGGAGTTCGCCGGCAGTTTTTCATTTTTATCCCAGCTGGAGCACGGCCCCAGATTGGATCCTGGACGCGGGATGGAAATCGCGGTTTTCTTGAGCGGGTGGCTGGGATTAACAGCGTTATTGATCTGGCCTCAGATCTTTTTTCCCCTGGTGTGGTTATCAGTTTATTTTATCCTGGAACCGATTAACATCTGGTTGGGAAACGATTCCCTGGTGTTCTGGTTGAGGAAAGGAGATTGGCGTCCCATAGGGGCGCTTTTTGCCGGAGTCTTAATTACTGGGTTTTTCTGGGAGATGTGGAATTTCTATTCTTTTCCCAAATGGATTTATTCGATTCCTTACGCTGACTGCTGCCACCTTTTTGAAATGCCTCTGTTAGGGTATGGGGGATATTTACCATTTTCACTCGAAATCTTTGCCTATTTCCAGCTTTGTTCAGGTTTATTGGGCCTAAATGATTTCCTTCGACTTCCAGGGGAGAAATAATAAATCTTTATATCGTAACATAAGGGCGACCGAAC
>JBARSJ010000321.1:0-9774 GCA_049644685.1 Anaerolineales bacterium | reverse complement strand
AGCGTTTCCTTTTTAAGCCCCTAATCAGGAAAAACAGGGTCGGTGCAGCAAAGGCAGGATAAAGGGCAAAACGCAGCGCAACTCGCGAAATTATATTTGGCCAGTAAGCAATACCGGCAAAAAACATTGCCAGCAATCCAATTTCCTTGTTCTTGATCTCTTTTCCAAGTAAATAAATAAAGGGGAGGGCAAATAATCCGGCTAGGCAGGTTCCTATTTTTAAACTGAGAAAAGAAATGCCTGTGCCGAATACTTTCGCAGCGGCGGCTGTAAGATACATTTGAAAGGCTTCCCGGCCGGTATTTCTAGGAAAGAAAATAAAGAACTGCCCTCTCAAAACATCTGTCACATCAATTAATTTTTCAGCATGATCGCTGAACATTTCCGGGGGAACCTGATCAAGCAGGTAAAACCGGTAAAAACCCGCTACAACAAAAACTCCTGCAACCAATAATGACCAAGGTGTGATCTGAATGCCGCTTTCCCAAAAGCGTTTCCAGGCAGACTCCAATTTCCCCCACCAACCCTCTGGTTTCCAGAGTGACCTCCAGATCAATACCAGAGCAATGACCCATAAGGAAATATTAATACCGGTAAACCGGTTGCCGAGAAAAAGCAAAAAAGCCAGGATACCAAACCCACTGCCAATCCCGAACAGCACCCAATGGACAGTAAAAATCCCCGCTTCTCCTTTCTCCGGCATTAGAGGTTCAATTTGCCAATCCCTGAAAATGATCAATAACAGCAGGCTGCCAGCTGCCGAAATGTAAAAGAAAATGACCAGAGCCTGGGATCGATTTGCCGGCTCACTGAATATCTGCGCCGTGATGGCGAATAGGGGAGGAAGAAAAATTAATATTTTCCTCCAGATGTGTTTTATTCTCTGTTCTCCAACGGGGCCAGAATCAGGTGGTTGCTGTTCTTCCCCCGCGGAAGGAATCGTTACTTTACTCTCCCGCCAGAACGTCAATTTTTCAAGAACAAAATCCAGAACACTTGGTTCATTCATAATAACCCGCTCTTAGGCAAATTCCATTTACTTGATCCGCCGTGTTATATAAAATGAATATGCTCCCTTCTCACTTCGGGGAGAAAGGTCATAATGACGCTGAACTATCCAGCGAGTGATGAATAAATTCCATGGGGCAGGAGTTAGAATCCATTTTCCAAACAAAGATTTACTCACCCAGGATGGAATTCCGAAAAAGTGTCCCCATTCCAGAGTATGAAGCGCTTCTGGCGGAAAATAATGCCACCATTCTTCGATTTCAAATCCGGTTTTTTCCAGCCGATCCCGCCATATTTCCAACGAATCACAATGATAGTGGCGGGAAATCCGGTTAAAAAACCTCCGGTAGGCATTGGCAAAACCAGGGAGTTTTAGTTTATCAAAAAACTGTCCCAAAGATAACGTACTTAGGAACTGGTGATTGGGAACACAAAATATAAACGGGGCTCCTGGTTTAAGGACCCTGGCTAACTCCAGGATCACAGGATCCAAATCCGGTATGTGTTCCAGCACCGAATTACTGACAGCACTGGAAAAGTAAGCGGAGGGATAAGGCATATTATTGCCTTCTGCACAAACAAGGGTACGGTAAGAACATCGTGACGCCGCTTCCAGAATCTGACCCCACCAGGGATCCAATCCCATATCAAGAGGTTCCTCAAATGCCAGGGAAGCGAAATGACCGTCCCCGCATCCCAGATCAAGAACAGGTGACGGCAATGTCATATCCTGATAAAAACGAGCCTCTACCGCTCTCAGCAAGGCTCGAAAATAAGGCAGCTCCTGCAAATGAAGTGTCAGATAATCCTTCAAGGCAGATCCCCTAATAACTCCTGGTAAATTTGCTCATGAACTGCTGCGTTTACCAGCGGATCAAATTGTTTCTTGATCTCAGCTGGAGATCCCAGGTATTTTTTCGGCTGGGATACGATTTTAATGATAGCGTCCGCCAGCGCATCAGCATCTCCAATAGGCACTACCTCACCCATGCCAGTCAATCTGGGCGGCACACGGACACCAGGTAAATTCGAGGCTATTGAAGGCGTACCCTGGATCATGGCTTCGATTTGGACCAATCCAAACGTTTCTGTTGAATTTAAACTTGGAACCAGCAGCACATCCAGATTCTTGTAAAATAGGGCCATCTCTTCCGGATTTAATATTCCCAGAAACACCCATTGACCCTGATCCCGATAAGTCTGGATCCTGGGAAGCAGCCTCTCATAATATGCCTGTTCACCCATTACATCCTGGTACTGCCCGGCATAGAGAACTGTGGTTTCAGGATAGGATTCCATCACTTTTGGCAGAGCATTTAAAAGGATTTCAACTCCCTTTTCAGAAGCAAAACGGGTTGCCATGCCAATGACCGGCGATAATCCCCGCGGATTGTTGTTCTGATGAAATTCCTTCACTTTTTTAGCTGGAGCCTCCGGCATTGTAACCGGGGGTAATATCACCCGGACCTTAGCAGAAAAACGCTGCAGGTAAGGAGAATGTGAAGCAAAATCTTCAGTATAGGCACCGATTCTGTCTGCCAGCATCCCGGCCAGGTAGTTCATCAAATGAACAATACTGTTGATGATCCAATTTACCGGGCTTTTCGGCAGTAAGAGATCACAATGATAGGTAATAAAGGTTGGTTTCTTTAACAGGCGTCCACGCAAGGCCACTCCAGCTGCATCAAATTGGGGAAGGTGTAGATGGACAAGGTCATGCTCCAGAACCAATTTCCAGGCCAACCACCCAAAGGTAGGCATGATCACGCCTTTACTGACCCTGAACAATACTGGGGCGCGGACAATCCTGACCCCATCCTGTACTTCTTCCCGGGGCAGGTCTTTTTCATACTGGGAGGTCAGCACTGTAACTTCGTGACCAAGCTGAACGAGTGACTTTGTCAGCCGCTCAACATAAATGGTCAATCCGCTGGTATGCGGCCGGTAATAGGTGAGAACGGTTAATATTTTCATTGCTGCTGATCCGTCAATACCTTTACCCGGTTTCTTCCGGGAAACAGCTAGAATAAATCCTGGTTAGCGCGCACCCAGTCAAATAATTTTCGGATTCCAGTTTCTACATCAATTTCAGGTATCCATCCGAAATCCCTGTTTGCCTTTCCAATATCAGCTACAAATACCCGTTGATCTCCAGGACGCCAGGTCTGCCGGGAGATGGGAATCTTCTGCCCCAATTCTTTTTCTAGCAGGGGACCGAATTCCTTCCAGATGGACAGGGTATTGTTTTTCCCGCCCCCAATATTATATATTTGTCCCGCAATCTTATCAATATGCGCGGCTGCCTGGTCATATGCGGTTAACAAATCATCCACATATAATATATCCCGAACCTGTTTGCCATCGCCGTAAATCGTGATCGGGCGGCCTGTGACAGCAGCAATCACAAACCAGGCAACCCAGCCTTGATCTTCAATACCAAATTGATGGGGTCCATAAATGCAGCTTTGGCGGAATACCACAGTTGGCAAACCAAAAATGCGGTGGTAATCCCGCACATATTGATCTCCAGCTCCTTTCGAACAACCATAAGGAGAATGAAAATCCAGGGTTTGGGTCTCCGGGATTCCATCCGGATGGTCAGGGAAATAATATTTATTTTCTCCTTCCTCGATTTTCACATCCTCAAGGTCGCCATAGACTTTATTTGTTGAAGCGTACAAAACCGGAGGTTGATTTGGAGATTGGCGAGCTGCCTCTAAAACGTTCAGGGTACCCAGGGCATTCACTTCAAAGTCAGTTCTGGGGTCAATAACTGATGTTGTCACTGCAACCTGGGCAGCCAGGTGCAGGACCAGATCAGATGATTTTACAGCAGATTTTATCTCATCAGCATCACGAACATCTCCGACGATAAGCTGGAAAGAGTCCTCCCCGTAAGTACTCTTGAGCCATTCAATATTTCCGGGAGTCCCGACGCGGGACAAATTATCAAAAATGATCACCTGATCACCCTGATTGAGCAAGCGGGCCGCATAATTCGTCCCGATGAAACCTGCTCCGCCAGTTATCAAAGTACACTTGCTCATAAATATCCATCCTTTCTCTGCTGTTGGCTGAACTGCCAGATGTCCCGCAGAGCATATCCTTCCCGCACCAAAGCAAAGGAACCGAACAGGGTTGTCATCGCCAGGTTTAAGATATGGCTGGTAAGTGCATAGGTGAATGCCGCTGACTGGTCCACACCGAAAGCGGTTAATGCCAGGGTAATACTTGCTTCATACAAACCTATGTTACCAGGAGATGAAGGTACGGACACCCCCAGCGCAAGTGCACCCAGAGCAAACACAGCCCAGATCAATCGAGCATCCGGGATAAATGCTTTCAACAGGAGATATTGATACAAAATGGCGATCCCCCAGCTTAAAAACATAAAAGTAAAAGTTTTCCTGAGCTGTCTCGAATCTTTGAGGACAATCAGTCCAGAAAGAATTGATCGCAGCTGTTTAATCAACCAGGCTTGAGCCTTGGTCCAGGGAAGGGATATCCTCTCCAGCCAGGCCAATACTTGATTCTGATTCTTTACCAGGAAAAACAAAATTACAAATCCAAGTAAAACCAAGCCCCCCAATATGGCTGCATACACTATTCCCTGCGAGAAATTTAATACAAACATCAATCCAGTCAGAAACAGGCAGACGGCAAATACAACGTCAAACATTCGTTCCAGGAGAATGGTCGGAAAAGCCTCCCAGAAAGTGAAATCTGATGGGATTAACAAAAAAGCCCTTGCCACCTCACCGATCCTGAAAGGAAGGATCGTATTCACAAAGTACCCTGCATTTAAAATCAGAAAGGACTTCCCAAATGAAATCCTGTTCTTCAATATTGTCCTCCAGGCTGCTGCCCGGGTCATGAGGGATACTAACAGCAGAACCAGAACCGGCGCAATCCAGATCAAATTCACCTGTTTCAGAGCAGAAAGAACTTGTTTCCCATCAACAAACCAGATCAGGACAGCAAGTGCTGTTATACTGATCATGCTCCCAAATACCAGCCTGAGTTTAGCTTTATTTACCTTCACTTTAGTCATCATCGAGTCTCAGTACAGCCATGAACGCTTCTTGGGGGAGGTCAACATTTCCTACTCTTTTCAGTCTTTTCCGTCCTACTTTCTGATTCTCCAGTAATTTTCTCTTCCTGGTTACATCTCCCCCATAAAGTTTTGCAGTGACATCCTTGCGGAGGGCCTTTACATCTGTCCGGGAAATTATCTTTCCCCCTGCCGAAGCCTGAATCGGCACTGCGAAATGATGGGGAGGAATAATTTCTTTTAATCTATTGACAAGAATCTTCCCTTTCCGGAAGGCTTTATCCCGATGCACTATGGATGCCATTCCATCCACCGGCTCTCCATTGACAAGAATCTCCAATTTAACCAGATTCTCTTTCCGGTAGCCGGCAAAGGAATAATCCATGGAAGCGTAGCCCCGGGTGGCTGATTTTAAGTAATAAAAAAAATCCACAATTAATTCAGAAAGCGGAATCTGAAAATTAAGCTGCACCCGAGTGGGTGACGGGTAATGCTGGCTTAGATAAGTTCCTCTTCTCGTAGTCACTAATTCCATAACCTGACCATAATACTCCAGGGGCAGAAATACCTGCAAATCCATCCAGGGCTCCTGGATTTCTTCCACAAGGCTCCGATCAGGTAAATCCGCAGGTGAATCAATCTCAATCACTTTCCCGCTCCTCAACAGGGTGCGATATTTTACAGAGGGGGCAGTCGCGATGATATCCAGATTATATTCCCGTTCCAATCTTTCCTGGATAATTTCCATATGGAACATCCCCAGGAAACCGCACCGAAATCCCAAATTGAGGGCCGGGGAGGATTCCGGTTCAAAAACCAGGGCAGCGTCATTCAACTGCAGTTTTTCCAGAGCATCCCGCAAATTTCCATACTCCTCGTTTATTACCGGGAAAAAGCCGGCGAAAACCATTGGTTTTGCTTGAATATACCCCGGCAGGGGCTGCGGAGCAGGGTTATCCGCATAGGTAATGGTATCGCCAACCCGGCACTCATGGACTGATTTTAATCCAGTTGCGACATATCCAACCTCTCCCGGATAGAGCACCTCCACTGGGGTCATTGCCGGCGAGAAAACCCCCAGCTCAAATGGCTCCAGGTCTCTACCGGAAGCCATCAGATGCAGTTTATCCTTCTTGCTGATGGTTCCATCATAGACCCGGATATAAGCAACAACGCCCTGATAAGAATTGTAATGGGAATCAAAAATCAGAGCCCTCAGCGGATTTCCCGGATGGCCTATCGGAGGAGGAACCTCCTGAATGATTTTTTCAAGCACAGGCTGAATATTTTCTCCATCTTTGGCAGAAATCCGGAGAATGGAATCGGGAGGAGTTCCCAACAAATCGCTGATATTTTGAGCAATCTCATCCGGTCTGGCAGCAGTCAGATCAATTTTATTAATGATTGGAATGATTTCCAGATCTGCTTCCAGGGCAGCATACATGTTGGCTATCGTTTGAGCTTCCATTCCCTGCGCAGCATCCACTACCAGCAGGGCACCCTCACAGGCTGCCAATGCCCGGGAGACTTCATATCCGAAATCTACATGCCCGGGGGTATCGATCAAATTCAATTCATATTCATTACCATCCAAGCCTGTATATTTCATCTGAACAGCAGAGGCTTTTATGGTCACTCCCTTCTCTCTCTCCAGGTCCATATCATCTAGTACCTGATCTGCCATATCCCGCGCGGATACAGTATCGGTAATCTGCAGCAGCCGGTCAGCTAAAGTAGATTTGCCGTGGTCTATATGGGCAATAATTGAAAAATTCCGTATTTTATTTATATCCATAAACAGGGCATAGTATACCCGATGTGTCATTACCTGGGAAATATTTCAGGGGAATCCTGTAGATACCAACACCCCTTACTTTACTCGGACCAGCGAAAACAGGGCTATCATCCCTATACCTATCAGGGTAATCCCGTTTCCTACACCCAAACTATCCACCAGGAATCCCAGCAGGGGGGCAACTATGGCTGAGAAAATCGTTGTAAATTGTGATTCTGTTGATAGTCCTGACGCCATAATCTGGGATGAGATTTGATCGCTGATGATCCCTACGTTGATTGGGCGGCGAACGTTGTTAATCACATACAAACCGAGAAAACAAACTACCGCCAGCGTGATAACCTGCAGATTAGCTGTCACCCCAGCGAGAACCAGCATTCCTGCTCCAAGCAGATAAGTGAAATTTACTGCCCGTGACAAGCTGCTGAACCGTTCGCTGAATAGATAAGCCCCCCTGGAGGCCAGGCTGGTGAGAAAATAAATCCCAAAATAAACCAAACCGATGATAACTGCCTCCCGGCGGGTATCTTCCAGGTTAGTAAAAACAGAAACAGAAAGTGCCAGCACTGCCAGTATCGGCTGTAAATAATCCTTCGCGGATTTAAATACACCCGAAAAACTGGCGCTGTTTAATATTGCTTTCATAACTGATCCATCTGAAAATATCTGGACAAATTCGCGGGATGTTGTTTTTACCCGACTCCAGATCTCGCCTTTCTTTACCCGATGTAATTCTCCATCCAGGCTTTTTGGATAGGTAATTACATTTAACAGATCCAATAGATAAGGAACAGTGGAAGCCAGGAACATCACCCGGTAGCTGCCGGTATAAAATATAAGGCCTGCGGCAATCAGAGCATTAAGCGCTGATCCAAATTGGGAAGCGCTGCGGGTTAAACCGTAATAGGCAACTTTTAGATCACTAATTCCTTGAATTTTTAAATGTTCAAAAATTAGCGCTTTATGGGTTCCAGAACGGAAAGCCTCCCCGAATGCAAATAGCACCATGGCCAGAGCCAGGAAAATGAAATCTTTTAGGAAATAAAATATCAAAAATGAGGCAATGTAAGACAAAAAAGCCGCAACCATGGACCGTCTCCTGCCAAATGAATCAGCAATTACGCCGGTCGGAATCTCAAGAATATTAGTGGCAACTTCCCGGATGGAATACAAAATCCCAATCTGTAAAAATGATAATCCGTAGGATCGGAAAATAAGTAAGATGAAGGGGTCAAAAAACCGCAAGTTTTTAAGAAATCCATATAGAGAAAACCTGTAAAACATGCGGTCTCTGGTAATCATTTGCATTATTGTTGTTTTCCCTGAAGAAAAATTGGATCTGAATGATTAGAAACTCTGCCGAATCCCTTGTAATGGTTAAAACAGGGCTGAAATATAGGTTTGGATCGGTTCCTTTGAACTTTGATAACCGGAAAACGACAACCAGGTCAAAAATTCTGTGTTCCCCTCCGGCCCGATAAGGGGAGATCGGATCAGTCCATTGACCTGGTAGCCCCCTTCACAAGCAGAGCTCAATATTTCGGTTAATATCCGTTGGTGAATTTCCGGATCATGAATCACACCCACCCCTTCGGCAGCTTCCTCCCTCGTCGCCTCAAATTGAGGTTTGATTAAAACCACCGCTTCTCCTTCTCCGGTTGGAAACCAGCCGCTGATCACGGGGAGGATTTTTTTCAACGAGATAAACGACACATCCACAGTGATAAACTCCACCGGTTCAGGCAGAGCTGCCAGGAATCGGGCATTGGTCCGTTCCATGACCACAACCCGGGGATCATTCCGAAGCCGCCAATCCAGAATGCCATACCCCACATCAATCGCGTAAACTCTGGAAGCGCCATTGATCAGCAGGCAGTCGGTGAATCCACCTGTAGAGGCGCCAACATCGGCACATATCCGATCACTGACTATCAAAGGAAATTGGACAAAAGCTGCCTCCAGCTTCTCCCCGCCCCGGGAAACGTATTTTGAATTCTGGATAAGGGTTATTTCTTCCTCATTATTAACTTTTTGCGAGGCTTTCATAACCACCTGCCCCAAGTGACGAACTTTACCAGCCATAATAAAGCGCTTGGCTTCTTCCAGATTATTAACCAGTCCCCTTTCTACCAGAACTTGGTCCACTCGCTTGTGATTCGCCATACCCTCTATTTTAACATGCCCTCTGATTTGAGGGGGTATACTTACAATCCCTACCACCACCCCCTAAATCGTGCTATTATTTCATTATGATTTCAGCCCTGATTAAATCAATGCGCCCGAAACAGTGGGCCAAGAGCGTATTCATTTTTACCGCCTTGATCTTTGACCGGAAGCTGCTGGACCAAAGCGCCTTCCTTCACACGCTGGCCGGAGCGATCCTGTTTAGTTTGATCGCCAGCGCTGTTTATATCATTAACGATATTGCAGATCTTGAAGCAGATCAGAACCACCCCAAAAAGAAGCAGCGCCCAATTGCCTCGGGTAAACTTCCCCTATCAGCTGCCTGGGCAGCGGGAATTGTATTAATCCTGATTTCACTTCCACTGGCGTATATTCTTTCACCAGCGTTCTTTGGAATATGTGCCCTCTACTTAATCCTGAATTTGTTCTATTCTTCCTGGTTAAAACATGTTCCCCTGATCGATGTGCTTGTCCTGGCATCCTTTTATCTCCTGCGGGTGACAGCTGGTGTTACTTTAATTGAGGTGAAACGCTTTTCCCCCTGGTTGTACGTTGTAACTTCCCTATTTGCTTTATTTATCGGTTTGGGGAAACGGCGGGCTGAACTGGTTCTCCAGATCAAATATTCCAGCGAGTCGCGGCCTGTACTTGATGGATACTCAATTGGACTGCTGGATCAGCTGATTAATATCGTTTCCGGAACCACCATCATAGCCTACAGCCTGTATACGTTTTC
>JBARSJ010000320.1:0-137105 GCA_049644685.1 Anaerolineales bacterium | reverse complement strand
GATCGTGACAGCCTTGAGCCGACCGGACTAGAAGATTCATCCCCCTTGAAAGACTTTTTCTCATCTGAAGAGGTTGGTGATCAAGACAGGGTCCAACCAATCGAACCAGGTGATTCGTCACGCCTGGATGACTTTTTACCACCCGAAGAAAATAATGATCGTGACAGCCTTGAGCCGACCGGAATAGAAGATTCATCCCCCTTGAAAGACTTTTTCTCATCTGAAGATGTTGGCGATCAAGACATGGTCCAGCCAATCGAACCAGACGATTCGTCACCTCTGAATGACTTATTCCCCCCTGAAGAAATCAATGCTCGTGAAAGTTTTGAGCCAACCGGACTAAAAGATTCGTCCCCCCTGAAAGACTTTTTCTCGTCTGAAGATGTTGATGGTCAAGACAGGGTCCAGCCAATCGAACCAGACGATTCGTCACCTCGGGATGACTTATTACCCCCTGAAGAAATCGAAGATCCAAGCAGCCTCCAACCGACCGTATCCCCGGATGATGCCAAACCGGATCTGGACGCAATATCTTTTTCAGAGGACTCGGGATGGCTGGACATGCTGCAAGATCCTGACTCAACCTTCGATGAGGATCAGGAATCTGAGCCTGCGCCGGTGACCGCTCCAGCTGTAGAGAAATCTGGCACTGACTGGCTTGAAAAAATTAAAAGGTTGAATAAGAGCAGCGATGAAGTAGAAGAAGACTCTTCATTTCCTGATTGGTTATCAGTTACAGAAAAACCAGAAGGGGGGCAAAAAGCAAAACCAGAGGAATCCGATTCAATCGCGGATGAACCGCCAGACTGGCTTCGGCTGGATAAAGATGATGAAAAACTGAGTGAATTCTTGCAGAAAAAGGATCTCTATGACTCAGATATCAAACCCGAGGATTCCGGGGAAACGATCTCTGAAGAAAAGTTAAAGGGATCACAAGGACCAACTGAGGAGAGCGCCGAGCATAAGAAATTCCCTTCCTGGGCAGCCGATAAAGACAGTGTCCCCTCGAAGGTGGCTCAGGAAATTCCGGAAGAACTTCAGTTCCTTGCCGGGGAAGATCCAGATTCAACTACAGGTCAAATAGTTGATCCATTCCAAGTTGAAGAAGAGGAATTCTTTGATGATTTATTTAGCGAGGAACTTCCCGGTTGGTTGACAACAGCCTCTGAAGAAGGTGTTCCCGTCGTTGAGGATGAAATAACACCTGGCGAATTACCAGGTTGGGTGGAAGCAATGCGTCCAGTGGTTGAATCAACGGACATGACCGGCTTATCTGAAGATGAGGATTATATTGAGAACTACGGCCCTCTGGCCGGAATCCCCAGTGTTCTTCCTGCAGAAGCTGAATTTGTCCTGGATCCAGAACATGCTACCAAGAAACCACTTGACCTCACAGCAACAAAATCGCATCAGGAATATGTGAATCTGCTAAAAAAACTGATCGGGGAAGAAAAGAAAGTAAAATCCATAACAAAAGCCGCACCGGTTCAGACGCAAAGAATTCTCCGCTGGTTAATTGCCATCATTATGATCATAACAATCGGTGGAACAATTTTCTTTGGGGGATCTATTTCGACCCAAATGCCGCCAGAAGGGCAAATCAATAATACCGGTTATGGCGCTTTATTTAATCAAATCAATGAGCTAAACGACGGACAATCGATTTTAATAGCCTTTGATTATCAACCCGCTGCATCAGCTGAAATGCACATTGCTGCTGCCTCTGTTGTTGACCATCTAATGGAACAGGGAACATATCTTTCGCTTGTTTCCACACAACCGACTGGACCAGTATTGGCCGAGCATTTCCTGACTGCCACCCAGGAAAAACACGGTTATTTACACAACCAGCAGTATATCAACCTGGGATATTTACCTGGCGAGTCTGCAGGTTTGGTAAGCTTTGTCATCGCCCCTAAAAAAATCCTTCCCCTTGCATTTGATGGAAGTAACGCCTGGGGATCTCCCCCCTTGGTTAATGTGGATTCAATCGAGGATTTTGCTATGATCCTGGTTATTACAGATGATCCCAATACAGCAAAAAACTGGATCGAACAGGTAGGCACCCAACTTGAAGATACCCCCTTGAATATGGTAGTCAGCGCTCAGGCAGAACCATTAATACAGCCATATTTCCGGGCTTCTCCCCAGCTGCTCTCTGGGTACGTTTCAGGGGTAATTCACAGTCTGAATTATGAACATCTCCGGGAACAGCCGAATCTAGCAAATGCAGCCTGGCTTCCCTATAACATCGGTATCATCACCACTGTGGGGACAATGTTTATTGGCGGATTGGCAAATGGCGTGCTTTCCTTATTTTCTCGCCGCAGAACCAGACAAATAGGAGAGATTAAGTGAACCTCACCATGGGAAGCCTGCTTGATTTCATAGGACTTGGACTGGGATTTTTGTTTACCATCCTGATCTTCAGCTACCTCCTGGGAGACAATCCTTTCTTCCGTCTTGCAATCCACATTTTTATTGGTGTTTCAGCAGCATATGTTGCCCTCGTAACCATCAATAATGTGTTAATCCCCCGCCTGATAATTCCCCTCATTAATGGAACCCAGGGGGAGCGTTTATTATCCCTTCTGTTGTTTATCCCCAGTCTCTTTTTATTAACCAAGGCCACACCGCTTCGCAAAGCGGGGAATTGGTCTGTAGCAATCCTGGTTGGAATTGGGGCAGCAGCCGCGGTCGGTGGGGCAATTACTGGAACGTTATTTCCCCAGATCCTGGGAACTATCAACAGCGTGGATCCATCTGCGTATGCTATCTCAACCAGCCGCTGGGATCAGGCAATTAATGGCTTTATAATCGTCCTGGGCACCGTTACCACTTTAATTTATTTCCATTTTGGGACTCGGGAAACACCGGGACAGTCGAGTGAACGCCTGCCCATTATTGAAAAGATCAGTAAAATTGGAAAAGTCTTTCTGGCTATTACCTTTGGGGCGCTTTATGCCGGGGTCTATTTATCTGCCCTCGCAGCGCTGGTTGAACGGTTGGCGTTTGTCTGGGAATTTTTAAATAGTATCGGTTTTACGCTGTTTTCGTCTTTCTAATCAATATGGATATAACTACTGTATCAGCAAAGTCTCTAATAACATTGGATATCGGCAACACGATCACCAGGGCGTTATTCTTTGACGTGGTGAGTGGTAAATACCGGTTTTTGGCTTCTGCTTATGCCCCCACGACTGCCGGTGCGCCCCTCTTTGATGTTACCGAGGGTGCCTGGAGAGCAATCGAAGAACTACAGCATATCACCAGCAGGACACTCCTCAGTGAAAAAGAGGGGTTGATCATTCCAAGTACTCGGGATAATCAAGGCGTTGACATCATGGTTGCCACCATGTCTGCCGGAAATCCAATGTCTGTGGTGACAGTGGGTCTGTTGGATAATGTCTCACTGCTTAATGCCAAACACCTGGCTCACACAACATATTCCGAGATCGTAGCTGAAATCTCGCTCAATGACCGGCAGACTTCATCAGACCGGATCAATATGCTGACCGAAAAACGCCCGGACTTAATCATCATCACCGGGGGCACAAATAAAGGCGCTTCAAAATCTCTCCTTAGTATTTTAGAAAGTATCGGCTTATCAAGTTATCTTCTGGAAGAGAGCCAAAGACCTCATATCTTATACGCCGGGAATGAAGAACTTCAAGAAGAAGTGAAATCAGGATTGGAAAAAATCAGCAAATTACGCATCGCTCCAAATATTCAGCCGGTTCTGGGAAAGGAAAACATGTACCCGGCTCAAAATCAGCTCAATGAAATCTATAAAGATATCCGGAAAAGACAAACCGGTGGAATCAGGGAAGTCTTATCCTGGACGGAAGGCAACTTTACCTCCACCGCATCAGCACTCGGCCGGGTGATCCGTTTTTTGAGCGAAAAATATGAACCAGAAAAAGGGGTCATGGGAGTTGATATTGGGTCATATGCCACAATTATTGCCGCGGCGTCTTCGGGCGAGGAAACACTCCGGGTCTTTCCGGGGCTCGGTGTTGGAGCCGGTTGTATAGGAGTCTTGAAAGAGAGTTCCCTGGAGGATATTACCCGCTGGCTGCCGCTCAAACTAGCCAAGAAAGATGTCCTGGACTATATCTATACCAAGTCCGCGTATCCCAGCAGTCTGCCGACCGAGTCTGATCACCTGGAAATTGAGATTGCCCTCGCCAAACAGGCTTTAAGAATTGCTTCTGAGAAAACCATCCCCAGTCTTCATAAGCGATCTACAGCTTTCAGCTCGCTTATGCCGCCGATTGAACCCATCATTGGATCAGGCAGAATTCTGTCTCAGGCTCCCACCCGATCCCAAAGCCTGTCAATTCTGCTGGATGGTATTCAACCGACCGGCGTAACAACCCTCGCGCTGGATCAAAACGGCTTATTACCCGGATTGGGCGCAGTAAGTGATATCAATCCCTTGTTAACTGTTCAGGTTATCGAATCAAACACATTCCTAAATTTAGGCACAGTTATTGCACCTATCGGTTATGCCAGACCCGGAACCCCGATTCTAAGAATCCAGGTAAACCGGGAAGACGGGAGAACTTTTACCCGTGAAATTAAATTTGGTGCATTAACTGCTCTTCCCATCGAATTAGGAGAGAAAGTTTCCCTCCACCTCCGCCCTCTGCACCGCTTCGATGTTGGCATGGGAGGTCCTGGCAAGAGTGGAAAAGTGAACGCAGTAGGTGGATCATTAGGCATCATCATCGATGCCCGGGGTCGTCCGCTACACTTTTTCCAGGATCAGGAAAAGAATTGGAAAAGGAATGAGGCTTGGATTAAAACTCTACTGAAATATGAGTGATGAATCCAGAACAGAGATACCTGAGCTATAATGGTACATTATGTTTAGTAAAGTAAAGCACATCCACGCATATACAAATATCAGGCGGGAGCGCGTTCTGTCTTCTGCTGGATATGTAATTGTTCGCCGCCTGCAGAAAGTCACTCCCACAGATGTGATTGTGGCAGCGCCGCTCGCTGCCAAATATATGTTGCTTGAAATTGCCCAGGGTTTAAATGTAACTCCTGCCCGGGCGGATGAACTGCTTCAGCGTCAAGCCGGGGATGATCTTTCAGAGGGAGATGTAATTGCTGGTCCAGTAGGTTTATTCAAACGAGTTATCCGGGCTCCATTTTCGGGGCAAGTGAGAATTGCCGGGGAAGGAAAAGTCCTTTACGAGATCACCTCACAACCGTTCGAACTTCAGGCTGGTATGGAAGGAACGGTGACCAATATTATCCCTGATCGGGGAGCGATCATCGAAACCCGGGGCGCATTAGTTCAGGGAGTGTGGGGCAATGGAAAAATCACCTACGGTGTTATTCAACCTGTCAGCAATAATCTTAACCAGGAATTAGTGGCGGATCAAATAAATATCGGATTCCGGGGAGCAATTTTGGCAGCTGGATACTGCAGCAATTCAGAAGTGCTGGAAATCGCTGGCAACACCCCTATTAAAGGATTGATCCTGGGAAGCATCTCATCAGATTTGATTCCAGCCGCTCTATCAATGAAATATCCAATCATGGCTATTGACGGATTTGGATCGACTCCAATGAACAGCGCTGCAGAGGGAATTCTGGTAGCCAATAAAGACAGGAATATTGCATTAAACGCCCAGATGTATGATTCGTTTTCAGGAAAATATCCCGAAATAATAATCTCCCAGCCCAACCAACCAGAACCTGATTTACCGATTGAGTCTGAAACCCTTGCTTCAGGAAAAAGGGTTATCATAGTTAATGGGCCCCAAGCACCTCAAATCGGGACAATAGACTATATACATCCCAGAAAACAGATATTATCAAATGGCATTGAAACCCGGACAGTTGAGGTATCCTATGGCCATGATAAACGAGCTGCAATTCCGTTATCAAACGTTGAGATTCTTAAGGAATAAGAGCAAATACAATTTTGCTGCCTAATTGACAGGGCAAATTGAGGAGAGAGAACTATGGGTATGAATGATTTTGATAATCTGGAATTCGAGGAAATGGATTCTGAAGAAACTATTGCATCAAGCAGGGGATCCAACCGGACCTTCCTGGTTGTTGCCGGAATCCTCGGCGGAATCCTCCTGATCGCATTACTCGCTATTGCTGGTTACGCTCTGGTTATCTTGCCCGGTCGTGATACCGGACAGCAGACCCAGGTAGCAGAAATCAATGCCACCAATACAGCTATCGCGGAAGGAGCCCAGCTTACTGCACTGGTAATGCGAGGCACAATAACGCCAACCTTTACAGCTACCCTTCCGCCGGCAACCGAAACTTTAACACCAGGCCCCACCAACACTGCCACTGCCACCCCGGTATTGGCACCCACCAATACACCTGAACCAACTAGTGAGGGGACGCAGGATCCGGGAACTGCCACTGTTGCTGCCTTGCTGACTCAGCAAGCGGAAGAAGGAGAGGAAACACCAATCCCGACAGCTACTGCACTGCCAGAGACAGGTTTTGCAGATGATTTTGGAGTCCCAGGACTTCTCTTGGTTGCGGGTGTGTTAATGGTGGTAATCATCCTCAGCCGCCGTTTGCGCGTATCCTCAACGTAGAAACCTGCGGAACTACCCTGTCAGTTTTCTTTACTAAAAAAAACAACCACAGTAATCTGATTAGACTGCTGTGGTTGTTTTGTTAATTACCCGTTTTCGTTCAGGTGATGTTTTCTGCGACAGTCTCCCCATATACTAACAAGGCTTGAACCACTTCTTCGCTTCTACCTTCAGCATATACCCGCAGAACTGGTTCAGTTCCTGAGGGACGGATCAACAACCAGGAATCATCTTCCATAATATATTTCACGCCATCCACTGTCAACAGATCAGTAACTTTGATCCCCCCGATTACATCCGGTTGATTGTTTAGCAAATACTGCACCATTTTTTGTTTCTGGACAGGATATTTTAACCGTTGATCTTTCCGCTCATAATATGCCGGGCCGACTTCGTCCAGCAGTTCGTTAACCAAGGTATTGAGCGATTTCTGATATACAGCAACCATCTCAATCAGGAGCAGCCCCATCAAAACCCCATCGCCTTCCGGAATGTTTCCCCGGAAAGAAATCCCTCCAGATTCTTCTCCTCCGATGAGAATATCCTCTGAGATCATATAATCAGCAATGTGATTAAATCCTACAGGTGTTTCATAAACTGGCAAATCGTACTTATCAGCCAGACGGTCAATCATTCTTGTGGTGGACACTGTTCGAACGACAGGTCCTTTCCAACCCCGTTCTTCAACTAGATAGCGGAATGCCAGAGCCATAATCTTGTGGGGATCAACAAAATTGCCCCTTTCATCCATAGCGCCAATCCGATCTCCGTCACCGTCAAGTGCCAAACCAAGATTGCCCATACCTGTGCTTATCGCCCCCGCTAGAGCGCCCAGCTGGGAGCTAATCGGTTCCGGATGCGCTCCTCCAAATCCCGGGTTCATTTCACCCCGGATTTCTTTAACCTCGCAGCCAGTGCCGGTTAAAATCCCCTTAATCATTCCCCGTCCGGATCCATGCATGGAATCCACTACTACCTGGGGAGGATTTGCTGCAATCGCATCAAAATCGATCAGGGTTCTCAGGTGCTGATAATAATCCGGAACAGGATTAAAGTTCACAATCAGCCCATCTTCCACAGCCTGATCCCACTCCATTGAGTTCGGGCCCCGGCCCCGTTCCTGGTTGTCATTTAAATAGATTTCCACCCGCCGGGATTGTTCTAATGAAGCTGAACAGCCATTGGCAGCCTTTAACTTGACTCCGCTGTAACGGGGAGCGTTATGCGATGCAGTGATGACAATGCCGGCAATCGCATTCAAGTTTTTTACTGCATAGGATATAGATGGCGTGGATGCATCGGCTTGTGCTGTATACACGGTGTACCCATTGGCAGCCATCACCCGGGCAACTTCCCGGGCATAACGATCTGATAAAAACCTGGTGTCAAAGCCCACCACAATCCGGTCAGCGTCCGGATTGATGTCTCCAGCAGATTTACTGTGCCAGTGACCAGAACGAATGGCGTCTGCGATCGCCTGGGTGACCAGGCGCAGATTGTGGAAAGTGAAAGTGTCAGAGATAACTGCCCGCCAGCCATCAGTGCCAAAATTAATAGGCATACTTCTTGCTCCTAGATCTGATAAATATTGAATGTACACTATTCTATCACTGATAGTCCTGATCAATGGGTTCACCTCTCCCCATCGAGCAGGAATTGACTCTGTTCCCTGAACTTCACCGGTTGAACTGGAGGAACAAACGCATTCATTGAAAACTTGAGTTGTGTTAAAATCAGTTTTTAGAGAACCCATGGATTCCAAAACGATTTACTCATTTCTCCACGAACATTTTCTCTTTAATTACCTGACTGATGAGGAATTAGGTCAGATTTTGCCCTTATTTAAACCCATCGTATTAGAAAAGGGAGAAGTGCTCTACCGGACAGGATTCCCGGGGAGAAATTTTTTCCTCATTGTATCCGGACAAATCATTCTCCAGGATGATGATCAGAACTCATCTGTAATCAACGCTAAAGGCCATTTTGGAGAACAAGCGATATATAAAGAGGGATTGCGGAGCGAAACGGCGCAAGCGCTAGAAAAATCAGTCATCCTGGCGGTAAATAAACGCGGATTTTTGGCCATCCTCTCTGCGTACCCATCCATAAAATCCAGAATTTCCGGCATGAAAATTAGTGATAACATTCTTCAAAACCATGAATTTCCCTGGATCGGCCCTGATGAAGCGGTCCGTTTCGTAGACCGCAAACACATCAACGTTTTTTATACTCAACTGATGCTGCCGCTGGTTTTTTTGATCTTAACCGGTATCGGCGCAGTTCTTCTCAATTTAAATTTAGGGCTATTTCTGCCAATCACATTTCTAATCTTCTGTTTATGGAGCGTGTGGTTGTGGCTTGATTGGCGGAATGATTTTTACCTTGTCACCAGCGAACGGGCAGCCTGGGTGGAAAAAGTGATCTGGCTTCACGATCAGCGGAGAGAAGTTCCCCTGCAGTCTATTCTATCGGTCAATATCTCAACAAACCAGATTCAGCGCCTATTTGGATATGGAGATGTCATTATCCGCACCTATACGGGAAATATCCCAATGCGGAACACTGCCCATCCAAAAATGCTGCTGGACCTGATTTCCGAAGCGCAGGAAATTGCAAAAACGAGAGCACATAGAATAGAAACCACGAACATCAACCAAACCATCCGCACACGACTGGGTCTATCAGGGAATTCAACCTCCCCCGAAACCGATCCCGAATTTACTGATTTGGAAATGGAGGGAGGTCCCCAACTGACAGAAACGATCACTCCTCTCCAGGAATTCATTAATCTCTTTCACGCCAGGTATGAATTAAACGGGGTAATCAATTATCGGAAACATATATTTGTCCTGATCCGGAATTCCTGGTGGCTTTTGTTGGCTTTTGCCGGGCTTGGAATATCTATTTTTGCCCGTTTAGTCGGGCTCTTGACCTATCCATCTCTGCCTCTGATCTTAATCCTTTTTGCTGTGAATTTGGCCGCCCTGGGTTATGTGTTTGCTGACTGGGCTAATGACCGTTTTCAAATTACAGATAAATATATCATTGACCTGGATCGAAAACCATTTGGTCGAGAAACCAAACGATCTGCGCTGCTGGAAAATGTTCTCAGCCTGGATTATAAGAGGGAGAACATCATCCAAAGGCTATTTGATTTTGGCACAGTCGTGATCAATGTTGGAGATATTCAATTGGATTTTGAACATGTCGCTCATCCCATAAGTGTCCAAAATGAAATATTTGAACGATATAATAGTGCAGTAAAACAAAAAGAGCTGGAAGATGCTCACCGGCGGCGGGATGATATGGTAGAATTTTTAGCGGCTTATCATGAAGAAAGCACTGATGAAACGCCAGATCCTGAAAGTGAGGATTCCTGATTGAGTATTAGCGGTAGATCACTGGAGCAGTCTCCCTATGGCAGCGCGAGAAATTATTATTGTCCCCCATCCAACGTTAAGAAAGAAATCCGCAAAAGTATCTGATTTTGGTCCCGACCTTCAGCAATTAATCGAGGACATGATTGAAACACTGCATGAGAACTCCGGAGCCGGATTGGCAGCCCCTCAGGTTAACGTCTCGCAGCGGGTGATCCTGGTTGAATTTGGAACCGAAGAGAATGAGGAAATTCCCCCAACATTGTACGTTACGATCAATCCCAGGGTGACCCGTTTTTCCCAGGAGATTGTACCTGGGGCAGAAGGCTGCCTGTCAATTCCAGGACTGATGGGAGAAGTCGAAAGGGCAAATGAAATTGTTGTGGAAGGTCAGGATCGATTGGGCAAACCATTAAAAATGCGCTTACAGGGGTGGGTCGCCCGGATTTTCCAGCACGAAATCGATCATGTCAATGGTATCCTCTATACTGATCGGGCGACGAGTGTCTGGGAAACCGATGAAGATTTCAATCCCGTCTAGCCTACATGTATCTTACTCATTTATCTCTGACTGATTTTCGAATATTCTCCCGGTTTGACCAGGACGTTCCTCAAAACGCACTAATATTAGTCGGTGACAACGCTCAAGGCAAAACAAGTCTTCTGGAAGCAGTTTACTACCTGTCAGCTTTAGATTCCTTTCAAGCATCCAATTCAGCAGAGTTGATCAATTTTTCCGCTCTTCAAAACGACCTGGCGGTTTGCAGGATCGTAGCTGATTACCGGAAAGGAGAAAAGAACCATCATCTGGAAATCCGGATTATCCGGGATACGATGTCCAATGGAAACGCCAGCATTCGAAAAGAAGTTCTGCTGGATGGAAGCCAGATTAAAATCAATTCTGCCATCGGGCATTTTAATGCAGTTCTGTTCCTCCCCCACATGCTTCAGATAGCCACGGGCTCTCCCCAGCGCCGCCGTCATTATCTCAATTTGACCATATCCCAAGTGGATCCACGTTATAACGAAGCCCTGTCAGAATATAATAAAGCCCTTACTCAGCGGAACGCCTTATTAAAACAACTGAACGAGCGCTCCGGTGATCCGGATCAATTGTCCTATTGGGATGAAAGAATCACCCAGGCAGGGTCCTACATTATGCACACCCGGATTCAGGCGATACGTGATCTAGGGCATTTATCTGCTTCAATCCATCAGGAATTAACCAGGGGGGAAGAAATCCTTCGCCTGAACTATCTGCCCTCCTATGAACCGATGCCATCTCCTCCCGGGCAAATAAAATTACCGCTGGACAACCCGATAGATAGGTCCGGCATGGAATTAAAGGAAATTCAGGGAGGTTTCCGGGAAAGACTTCTTTCCCAGCGGAAAGAGGAAATCAGCCGCGGGGTGACCACTCTTGGACCGCATCGAGATGATCTGCGTTTTATCAGCAATGGTATTGATCTTGGCAATTTTGGTTCCCGGGGGCAGCTGCGGACTGCCTTACTGGCGATCAAATTAGCAGAGGTTGCTTGGTTAAAAGAGAAAACCGGCCATTGGCCGGTATTGTTGCTTGATGAAGTGCTGGCGGAATTGGATGATTACCGCCGGCAGGATTTATTGGAGCGCCTGGTTAAAACCGAACAATTGCTGTTAACAACAACTGATCTGGATTTGTTCTCTGATGAGTTTCAGAAAACCGCAACCAGGTGGGAAATTCAAAACGGGCAGCTAACGGTTTAATCAGAGGGGTTTTTTACTGGGCACACCTACCCGCCTGGGATATTTCTCGGGGGTTGAAGCTTTCTTTTCTATCGTAATTAAGAACCTGTCTTCAGTTACTCCGGGAAGTGTTATTTTCTTTACCTGGGTTAATTCACCTCCTAATAACCCTACTGCCTGGTGGGCTTGTTGAGCTTCAGATGGACCCTGATCCCCTTTCATCGCCAGCATATTTCCTCCGATTTTAACAAACGGGAGCATATACTCGCTGAGCGTAGAAAGCTTGGCAACTGCTCTTGCTATTGCCCAGTCAAATTTTTCCCTGAATTCCTCTTCCCGGGCAAGGCGCTCTACTCGTTCCTGGATTACTTTAATCCCCTTTAAATTCAAACTGTCTATGATATGCTGGCAAAACTCGGTTTTTTTGTTTACAGAATCTACTAGGACCACTTCAGTATCTGGCAGAAGTATCTTTAACGGTATGCCGGGGAAACCAGCTCCGGTACCGACATCAATCAGCCGGTTAATTGAAGTGTTTTGGATGACCAAATAGGGACTAAAGGAATCTAAAAAATGCTTTACCCGGATCTTTTCCGGTTCATGAATGGCAGTGAGATTATATCTTTCATTCCATTCATCCAGTTCCTGTCTATACCGGTCAAGGAGGGATAATTGGTAAGAATTGAGAGCGATCCCGATAAGGTTCTGAGTTTCCGTCTTTAAGGTTTTCATCTGGGGTAAATTATACAGGATTCTTGACCTCAAGAATAATAAAAGTCTGATTTCTGTTCCAGAAATCAGACTTTTATTTATTGTCTTTTTTAGAGACTATTTTTTATTTTCTGCAGGAGCCTTATCCTGATTCTTTTTCTTCCCGGCAAATAGCTTTTTCAACCCTTTCCAAATCCAGCGGACAGGGAAATACAAAACCAGAACAACTGGGAGGATGTACAAAGCAATCCAGATCAAAATATTAGCAATAACTTCCAGGGTATTGATAAGCGCCTGGATCGCCCGTTTTGCTACACCTACTGGCTGCCAATTCCCGATTTTGAGTGGCTGTACCGCCTCATTTGCCTGAATGTTTACAGATATAGCGGACAAAGCAGCGGACTGTTCGTAGTATTGCATTTGTCCTTTAATCAACTCAATTTGTTCCTGTACCTCAACCAGGCGGTTGTAGACACTTAACACATCCTCTGTCGAATAGGCTTGTTCCATGATCTGGTTTAGCTGCTGTTCCGCATTCTCCAGATTTCTCAACCTGGATTCCAGATCAGTATATTCCTGCGTTACGTCCTGGCCTGAGATATTTTCATTCAGAATCTGACCTGCACCTGATTTTATTTCAGCCAAAGCTTGATCCAATTTATCAACAGGTACCCGGATCGTAATATTTGCCTGAGGGACTTCCAGCCCGCCATCGACCTCCATCCGGTACAGGTTGGAGGAAACTACAAATCCCCCCATATCAGCAGCGAGATCGCTGATGGCGTCAAGGGTTGTTCCCGGTTCTTCAACAACAATTGACAGGGATGCATTTTTAATTACCATTCTGGTTTGGGATTCTTGAGTCAGTATCCCCGGGTCCTGATAGGATGCTGAGGTAATTGAATTTTCAGCCTCGCCGAAATAGGAGTCGCTGGAGAAATCCATGCCCTTGGCCCCGGGAGCTCCACTCTCCACCATAATTTCAGAGTCATATTGGGCACTGCCCACAGCACAAGAGGATAAGAGAATGGCTAGTACGGACAAGAAAATTAATTGTTTCCTCATAAATATATCTCCTTTCTTGGGTATACTTTTCATCCTTAAGACGCTAAATCTGTTAGAAAAGTTCCCTACCATCCCAAATCTAACCGTTGAATATATTCAACCGGCAATCCAGCCAATGACATCCTTTCCTGGACATCTGCGACATCGTACAAAACCCGCTGTTGAGCCCAAGTCTTTTCCTCGGTATCAAAGATTGTGTAAGCTGCCCTGGGATCATGATCCCTTGGTTGTCCAACGGACCCGGGATTCACTATGGTCTTTTTCGGGAGCCGGGTTTGCTCCCCTGGAAAAACAAAGTTCACGGTTGCCAATTCTTTCCCATTCTTCATATAGTACATAACAGGAAGATGAGAATGTCCCACGAAACAATATGGTGTCATAAAATAATCGAAATTTGCTGTAGCAGTATAGACATCCATGATGTATTCCCAAATCGGATCTCGGGGGCTTCCATGAACCAGCGTTACATCATCAACTTCAGCCTGTGGAGAAAGACTCTGTAGATACTGCCGGTGGACCGGATTAAGTTGTTCATCTGTCCACTCCAGCACTCTTTGGGCTGAGTAATTAAATTTTGCCTTTTCAGTCATCCCAATCACCGCGCTATCATGATTGCCCCGCAGGCAGATCAAATTAGGAAGATCCCGGATAATCGATACACAATCATTTGGATCGGGACCATAACCGATGATATCGCCCAAACACCAAACAGCATCCACCGCGCCGGCGTCTTCTAAAACAGCTTCCAGCGCTGTGCGATTCCCGTGTATGTCAGATATGATTAATGCTTTCATTTATGGCTGGCACCTCCCAGTCATAGTATCTTTACCGTAACTAATCACAGTAATTTTCCTAATCATAAGCGAAACATTGTTTCCAGTAAAGTATATATTGGCAGTATTCAAACAGGATACTGCTAATAATTAAAAAGATAATTAACTATAATGCGACATAATATCATAGTCTTCGATCACCGGCTGAGCCTGATCGCAGGCTGTTTCGAGTGGCATTATTCTTGCAATCTTAACACAACAGCCGGTTTATAGAACGGCAAATCCTCACTTAAAGGTAAAATGTACCCAGTGATATGGCTACTTCAAGGCGATTCCTCCTCATTTTAGTGGTTTTATTGGTCGGTGCCTGCACCAAACAGGCACATACAGCACCCTATATAAACTTTTCCAAAGTAGAATCAGATTCGAAACCAGAAGCCACCACAGATCCTTACATACCTCCAACCAGAATTCCAGATCAGCCGATTTATACCCCCACACCAAGCGCTCCAAAACCACTTCCGACGTTGCGCACAGAAGATATTACCTACACTGTTCAGTGGGGAGATACAATACGGTCCATCGCTTATCAGTATAATTTACTCCCCCAGCAAATTATTAATGTAAACGGGATTACCAATCCCAGCTTGATTTATACCGGACAGGAACTGCTGCTGCCTGCACCTGAAATCAGGGATACAGGACCTGGTTTTAAATTAATACCGGACTCGGAATTAGTTAATAGTCCTTATACAGTCCGTTTTCGTACAGTTTCATATATCAACAACCTGTCGGGGTATTTAAAAGATTATCAGGAAGAAGTAGACGGTGAATCTCAGACTGGATCTGACATTGTCCAGCGTATATCCGAAGATTATTCCATAAATCCCCGCCTTCTGATTGCCCTGATCGAACATCAAAGTCAGTGGGTAACAACGAGAAACAATAAAAACAACCCCTACCCGCTATCCCATAAAGAAGCAGGCTATGAGGGACTTTACCGTCAGTTAGCCTGGGCAGCGGACGAACTGAATCGGGGGTATTACCTCTGGAAAGTTAAAGGGATCGGTAGCTGGACATTGACTGATGGGATCAATGTTCCCATTAACGCCACTATCAATGCCGGATCTGCAGGCGTCCAGCATTTGTTTTCGCGGCTCCTTTCTTACAAAAAATGGTTAACTGCTGTATCCGAGGAAGGTTTCTTTTCTACCTATTCCAGCTTGTTCGGGTACCCCTTTGATTACACATATTCTTCCCTTCTTCCCGAAGATCTAACCCAACCCCAGCTTCAGCTGCCATTTGAAGACGGCGTAACCTGGTTATTCTCCGGAGGACCGCACGGTGGATGGGATACCGGTTCTGCCTGGGCGGCACTTGATTTTGCACCAGTTCCCGGTGATGTAGGCTGCAGTACCAGCAATGCCTGGGTGGTTGCGGTAGCAGACGGCATCATTGTCCGGTCTGACCATGGCGCCGTTGTCCAAAGTCTGGATGGAGATCCTTACGGTCAGACCGGGTGGTCTATCCTTTATTTGCATATTGAAACCCGAGACCGGGCTGAGATTGGATCCCGCTTAAAAGCAGGAGACAGAATTGGACATCCTTCCTGTGAAGGAGGAATCTCTACCGGCACTCACCTTCACATTGCCCGGCGGTATAATGGGGAATGGATTCCCGCTGATCAGGATATCCCTTTTGTCATGGACGGCTGGGTCTCTCAGGGTCTGGGATTTGCTTATCAGGGCATAATGACTCGCGGAGAACAAGTGATTCAAGCTGAAGATACCAAAACTGATAACAATCGCATTCAACGGTAAAAACCAGTGAAACGTATTGTCATTTTAACGCTCATGCTCTCCCTGACGGGATGCAATTTATATCAAAGAACCCCTCCGATTTTTGTCCCTCCCGTGGGGTCCACCCCAACGCCAGTGACACCCACTCTGGATCCGTCTCCAACTCAAGCATCCACTCTTACAAGTTCAGTAACTCCCACCGCTGAATTTTATCCAACCCCGACTGTATACATTCCTCCCACAGAAACATTAGTGCCTACGCCCAATGTCGAGCGGGAACCCATTGTCTACCATGCTCAAGCCGGGGATACACTGGCTGTTGTTGCCACCCATTTTGGGGTGGGGAAAGATCAGATCCAATCCAACGTAACTTTGCCTGAGACTTCCTTTATTAACCCGGGAACTTTACTGGTGATTCCTCAGGTATTAATCAATACAACTTCTGATGCACACCTGCTTCCTGATAGTGAGTTTGTTTATTCCCGAGCGATCACAGATTCCGATTTTCCTTCCGATGTGGTCAGTTTTGTAGAACAGGCTGGTGGCTATTTAAGTAAACCGCGAGAATATGAACACTCGAACATAACCAACGGGGGAGAGATTGTTAAACAGATAGCACAAAACAATTCCATCAATCCTTATCTCCTGCTTGCCCTGCTGGAATACCAGAGTAATTGGGTATTTGGTCAACCTCAAAACATTGCCCAGTTGAAATATCCCCTGGGGCATTTAGTTTACGATGAGAAAGGTCTGGTACATCAACTTCGGTGGGCGGTCAACCAGCTCTCGATAGGTTATTATGGCTGGCGGGAAGGACGCTTGACTGAGGTTTTAATCAGGAATTCACAAAACCCCTCCCGTGATGTAACAGCCCGGATTGAGCCCAGCCTGAACGCTGGAACAGTCGCCCTCCAGTATTTTTTCTCACAGATTCATGAAAGTGATGAATGGATCCAGGCGCTGGATGACGATACGGGCTTTATCACAACCTATACAGATATGTTCGGTTCTTCAGAAAACCGTACTCAGTATGAACCCCTCTTTTCCCACGATCTAGTCCAGCCCGAGCTTGGACTGCCTTTCACTCCAGGTACTGTTTGGAACTATACAGGGGGACCCCATGGAGCCTGGGAACGGGAAGGCTCCTGGTCTGCAATTGATTTTGCCCCTTCTGGATTTGAAGGTGGGTGTTCAGGATCCTACGCTTACGTAACAGCATCCGCTCCAGGTCTGGTCGTCAGGGCAGCAGATGGTGTAGTGATGATTAATTTGGATTACAACAACAATGAGCATTCCGGCTGGGTGATGTTATACCTGCATATAGCTACGGAAGGACGGCTTGTAGACGCGGGTGATGAGGTCAAATTCGGAGACAAACTAGGGCATCCCTCCTGTGAAGGAGGTATTTCAACTGGCACCCATGTCCACATAGCACGGAAATACAATGGGGAATGGATGACAGCCGACGGAGATGGACCTATTCCCTTTCTGTTAAGTGGCTGGACAGTGCATAATGGTGCTTCAGCTTATAAAGGAAGCCTGACCAAGCATGGTGAGAGTATCGTCACTGCCAGCTCTTACAGTGCTCCGGGGAGCCAGATTAAGCGGTAAAATAGAAGGCCTATGTCCCGCTTTCAGAGTTTCACTCAAATTCGTGTTAAGTTCCTGATTCCATTGTTTTGGATTCTGGGTATTCTGCTCACTGCTTGCTTGCTGCAAATTCAAGATCCTGAAGCAATTCAGCTCCCCACTTCAACTCCAATCCTAACCATTACTCCCAGGCCGGTGTCAGAACGCCCGATATATACACCCGGAGAGCTCGTGGACTATATTGCGCAGTCGGGTGATACGTTATCTAATCTTGCTTTCAGGTTTAACACAACAGTAGAGGAAATCCTGGCAGAAAATCCGATCATCCCGGAAAGCGCAACAACCCTCCCGCCAGGTTTGCCTATGCAAATCCCAATCTATTATGAAGCGCTCTGGGGATCTCAGTTTCAAATCCTTCCTAACTGCGCCTTTATTAATGGACCTGCCCAAACTGGATTTAACGTAATAGAATTTGTAGGATCTCAACCCGGTTGGTTAAAAAATTACCAACAGTATGCCGGAGAACAACAGCGAAGCGGGGCAGAGATCGTTTCCTACGTTTCCACAAGTTTCAGCATCAGTCCCCGGGTGCTGTTGACATTATTGGAATATCAAACCGGCGCGTTAAGCAACCCCGTACCTCCTGATGATTTAGAGGACTACCCTCTAGGTTACGTTAAAACCGGTTACCATGGTTTATATATCCAGTTAGTCTGGGCTGCAAATTCTCTGAACCAGGGATATTACGGATGGTTGGTCAACCATCTGGATACTCTGGAGTACCTTGATCAAACCATTGAACATCCTGATCCTTGGCAAAATGCGGCAACGGTTGCCCTGCAGTATTACTTCTCCCGGCTCGAACCTAAAGCGGCATATGACTACACAATAAGCCCTGACGGAATCCTTAAAATATATCAGTCCTATTTTGAGGATCCCTGGAATTGCGAACCTCATATTCCCGGTAGTTTAAGGCAGCCGACTCTGCGGCTCCCATTCGAAAGTGGAAAAACCTGGGCTTTCACGGGAGGTCCCCATACCGCTTGGGGGCAGGGAGATCCCTGGGCTGCGCTGGATTTTGCTCCTCCAAGTGAAATCGGCGGTTGTGAAGTGACCAGTGAATGGGCTGTAGCAGTTGCACCCGGTATTATCGCCAGATCAGATACTGGTCTAATTGAGCTGGACCTGGATGGCGACGGTGATCCACTCACTGGATGGGTGATTTTATATCTCCACCTGGGAACCCAGCACAAAGCCCGCGAGGGAGCATTGGTTGAAGCAGGAGATCCTCTTGGTCATCCTTCCTGTGAGGGCGGTGAAAGCACCGGCTCTCACATTCATATAGCCCGCAAATACAACGGCGAATGGATTCCCGCTTCAGGTACTATCCCCTTTAATCTGGATGAGTGGATTGCTCACAATGGAGCAGCTCCTTATCTGGGCACCCTGACCCGATTTACCGAGACTGTTACTGCCAGCGTGGAAGCAGAAGAAAAAAGCCTGATCAGCGCACGGAAGATCACTCCTTAGGGTCGCTTTTTCTGTTTCCCTGCCAAGAAATTAAACATATCTAGATAATTCAATATATTAATATTATTATCAATATTTCTTATGTTTCCCCTTGACAAACTAAAGTTTTTTGATATACTGTAAGCAATATTCATGTTCCCGCCCGGGAGTCAGTCATGTTTACTGCAGCTTGACTCAAATTTAAAATCAAGCGGAGCTTCACAAACGGGCAGCCAACTATAAGCATTAATTTCAAAAAGGAGATTTAATCATGCATCCTTTACCCTCACAATGCCCCATCTGTGGTGGAGAAGTCGTTGTAACCCGGATTCATTGCCGCGATTGCAACACAACCATTGACAGCCACTTCACTTCTCGCACTTTCTCGCAGCTGACTCCAAAACAAATGGATTTTGTAGAAACTTTTGTCAGGTTAGAAGGCAAAATCACCCATATGGAAAAGGAACTTGGGTACTCCTACCCCACAATCCGCAAGCTTCTGCACGATGTCATTCGGGCGCTGGGATACGAACCCGGTGGTGAAGAGGAAATTCCCGAGCTATCTGAGAAGGAACGGCAGAGCATCCTGAACGACCTGGATGAGGGGAAAATTAGTTACGATGATGCCATCAAGCAGCTGAAAGAAGAGGAGAAATAAGGACTATGTCACAACATACAATCCCTATTGATGATATCTCCCGGCTGGTAATTAAAAGCACTGGAGGCAATCTGTACCTGACAGGATGGAACCGTGACGAGATTCGGGTCAAAGATTCTTCAGAGCAGGATTCATTCAACAAGAAAAAAGACCTGATTGAGATTACCTTTCCAAATGACGGCATTGTTCATCTACCACATCACCTGCCCGTTACCATCGAGTCCGTTGGCAAAGATGCGGTGATTAAGGGAATCGGCAGCCCTATTCAGATCTCCTCAGTGGGTGGTGATCTAATACTCAGTGATGTCAGCCCATCAAATGTAAAATCTGTCGGCGGTGATATGTTTGCGAAACGGGTACAGGGAGATCTAGTGATAGAAAATGTGGGCCAGGACTGTCTGATCAATAATGTAAACGGGCAGCTGTCCCTGCAGCAGGTCGGAAAAGATATCCAGATCGAAAAGGTAGCCGGTGGAATTGAAGTCCTGGCAGGAGGGGACGGCCAGGTCAATTTTTCTCCGGTTCCCTGGCAGGCATACAGTATTAAAGTCGGAGGCGATTTATCTGTTTCCCTACCGGAGGACAGCAATGCTGAGCTCTCAATTGAGAGCAAACAAAATGAGATAACCGTGAAACTGGGCGCCATCGATGAAAAGGTTACCGACGGAGACTTCACCAAACAAATTGGTGAGGGAGGTCCATCGATCATGCTTTCCGCAGGCGGGAGCGTATTTGTAGCTAGCGATAATTACAACTGGATATCGCCACTCCAGATGAACGCGGAACAATTCGAAAGTATTGCGGTTGATTTTTCAGCGCAGGCTGCTGAACAAATAAAAAACAATCTCGGTCATTTAGAAATTGCTCTGAGGGAATCCTTATCTGGCCTTCCTGAATCAATGGAATCAGCCGGTTTATCTGAAGAGAAACTGCAGCAGTTCAAAATTCAAATCGAGGAAAGCAGCCGTCTGGCAATCCAAAAAGCAGGATTGGCGGCAGTAAAAGCCCGGGCAAAGGCAGAGAAGAGTATCGCCAAAGCCCAGCGGAAAGCACAAAAGATAAAAAAGAAAACCAGGGAATTTGACCTGGATCAATTCTTTGCCTCACAAGCTGAAAAGAAATCAGTGTCGGATAGCGAACGTTTGATGATCCTGGAAATGCTCCAGGAGAAAAAAATCTCTCCTGATGAAGCCGATGATCTATTAAAGGCATTGGAGGGGAAGAAAAAACAATGACCGCAGATAACGAACGCTTGAAAATTCTGGAAATGATTCAGCAGGGAACAATCACCGCCCAGGAAGGTTTGAAGTTAATCGAAGCGCTCGGTGAAACCGAGGACAATCTTGACCAGGAATACCTTCTCGCTAAAGCTAAGCTTGAAGGAGGACCAGACCCAGAAGTAGGAGATGAGTTTGATCCCCAACCTGCACTGGAAGATCTTGAAAAATGGAAGAAATGGTGGATTGTCCCTTTCTGGATCGGTGTAGGACTAACCGTGCTTGGCGGAGCTCTGATGTATTGGGCCTGGTTTGCCAAGGGAATAAGTCTTGGATTTATCCTGGCCTGGATTCCGTTTCTGATCGGGGTTGGTGTTCTGGTACTGGGCTGGAACAGCCGGACCGGACCCTGGCTCCATCTCCGGATTCAACAGAAACCGGGAGAAAAACCAAGGAGAATTTTTATCAGCCTTCCACTGCCGATCCGATTCTTTGCCTGGATTTTGCGGACCTTTGGTAATCTCATCCCAGGATTAAATGCTACTGGCGTAGATGAAATCATTCTCGCGTTGGGAGAAAGCTCCCGAGCAGAAACACCATTATTTATTAACGTAAATGAAGGTGATCAGGGAGAACAAGTTAAGATATATATTGGTTAGGTAAAGATTCCTAACGAGGAGAATAATATGGTTACCAGTGAAGAACGGATGAAAATCCTGAATATGATCAATGAGGGAAAAATCACCGCAGAAGAAGGATCAAAACTTTTATTGGCTTTAACCCGAAGAAGCGAAAAACCGAAAAAAGGATCCAAGCGAACTCTTACCAGTCAGTGGCTGCGTGTGCGGGTTACGGATATGTCTACAGGGAAAGCCAAGGTTAATGTAAACGTACCAATGAACCTTGTGGATGCGGGGTTAAATATTGCCGCTCAATTTACACCCGAGATGGAAGGCGCCCAGATGATGGACGCTGTAAAGGAAGCATTGTCAGAAAACATCCGGGGGAAGATCGTTGATGTGGTTGATGAGGAAGATCAGGAACACGTAGAAATATTTATCGAATAATCCCCTGGTATATCTAAAGGTTCAACAGAAAGAGCCCGGATTTTCCGGGCTCTTTCTGTTTTAGCACGCCGGTAAGATTATTTCTGTTTCGGGGCAGCCTCTTCAACCTCTGCGGTTACTATATCCTGGGCTGCAGGCACATATTCCGGAACGACGATCATCATGATCACATACGCCCAGAAAAGTCCGCTGCCAGTCGCAAAAAAACCAAAGACGAAGAGGAGCCGGATCAGTGTAGGATCAACGTCAAAATAATCCGCGATCCCAGCACAAATACCCGCAATCATCCGATCGTCCACTGAGCGATACAATCTTTTATATTCATTAGCCATGATTCTTTCTCCTGATAACAAAATTTGTTTTTTCTCTACCAGGATATACGTTTAAGCTATTATTAAGTTGTATGTTTATTATGATTTCCTGTTCAGTATACTGCGCCCAAATAAGGGAATATATTTAAAAACAAGCAACCCTGTTCCCAGATCCAGAAAGGCACTTTCTTTTGATATAATCAGAACTGTATACTTAGGACGAGGTGCCATGGATATCTACGATAAGGAAGCCGTTTCAGTTAATATCAGTTCCAGGCTGCGTGCCCTCCGGGAGGAACGTGATTTGTCAATCCGGGCGTTGGGTCGATTAAGTGGATTGTCAGCCAATGCATTAAGTGTAATTGAACGAGGTCTTTCCTCTCCCTCGGTGAGCACGTTGTACAAAATCGCAATTGCTCTCGAAATTCCAGTTACGGCTTTTTTTGAAGAAACCCCCCCAAAAAAGGATGTGGTTTTTATCAAATCCTCAGAGAGGAACCGCATTCCCCTCCACCGGGGATTATGGGAAGGATTAGGTGGAGAACACTATGACGGCTTGATAGAGCCCTTTATGATCACCCTTGAAGCCGGCACCAGCAGCGGCAGATTCCATATGACACATTCCGGTCATGAATTTGTATTATGTTTGCGGGGTAAATTGGAGTATGAGATAGGCGATCAGGATTATCTCCTGGAATCAGGTGATGCTTTATTATTTTCTGGCTCGCTGGAACATAAATGGCAGAATCCGGGGAACATTGTAACCACTGCTCTAATCCTGTTGGCCGGTTTCCAACCCGGGGAAAGACCCAGCCAATATCATATTGCTTCAGGAGATCCCATCATCACAGAATAATCTTTTTATCGGACAAGAAAAAACAGCCTCGAAAATTATATCGAGGCTGTTTTATTTTTATCCCTTATTGAGTTTAAACAAAAATAACTTGAGCGCCTTCGGTAATATCCATAAACTCCATCGCGCCCAGAACCGTTGATCCCTCAACCAGATCATCCTGGGTTAATTTCATCATGTCCATTGACATTTTGCACCCATAAATATTAGCGCCAGCATCAATGACCAGCTTAATGAACTCAGGTACGGGAGGAAAATCCAGCTTTTTAATCTCTCCTCTCATCATCCAAGAAGCAGCGGCGGACATTCCCGGCAGCGCTCCCAGTAAAGTTGGGATCCCGAACCAGGGGTGCATGTTGGGATTACCCACAGTAGCAACATTTAGTTTTCCCATTTTCTTTTTGGTGATAATGTCCAATCCCCAAAATGTGAAGAACATCTCCACCTCAATGCCGCTCATTCTGGCAGCATTAGCCAGGATTAAAGGCGGGTAAGCCATATCCAGCGAGCCTTTGGAAGCTATCAGCGCCAGCTTTCTTCCGCCAGTTTCGCCAGAACTTTGATGTAAAGCTCTTGAAGGTTTTGCCATCTTTTTCTCCTTTTCCTAGATACAGCCGGTTGGTTTTTTTAGTCCTGCGATATTGGCGGCAATTTTCGCCGGTCCCCCGGGGAATAACTGGTACATTTCTTTCATGCTGACATCTGTCTGCTGAGTTATTCGGCGCAGCGTTGGCGGTTCGCCCTGGGTTTCAAACTCCTGCCTGGCGTACTTTATCACTTCCCAATGGCGGTCTGAAAGTTTAACCTCCAGCGCATCTCCAATCGCCTGGGCGATTTCTTCCGTCCACACAGAAGCATCTACCATAAATCCTTCGTCATCGAAGGTAATGGTATCCAAAATATCTTGAGTCATAATCTATCTCCTTATAACAATAAATAAACGGTCAGTTATCCTGGTTATTCCCACCCAGTACTTTCACAATCTGGAGCAAACGAGCCATTCCTTTTCGAACTTCGGGTTGGTTCAATTCCCTCAGCAGCGCGATCGAGGACGGAGATCCCGAATCCTCCCCTATGGATCGAATATCTGCCGGATCTACCTCAGCTACAATCTTTTCCAGCACACCCCAACTTTCCCGGGCGATGGCGAAAAAGCCTTCCCTCTCTAAACGGTCAAGCCCTTCTACGGTGGTTGAAAAGACCTGTTTCCCGAGCAGTTCCATTTCATCGGCGATCCCCATCAGCGCCTCGAAGCGATCCATCATGGCCAGGATTAATTGAGTATTTCTTAGAACTCTTTTGAGGAGGAATATTAAATCCTCCAGTTCAAATTCTGTCCCAATTTCAGCCAGTTCATTTATGGTTAACTGGACCAGCTGGTTGCCAATTGGGATTAAATCTGCCTTTAGCTCATCCAGTTCACGGCGCCGGCGTTGTTCAATCTCAGCATGATCTGTCAGAATTTCCATCTGAGAGGTCAGCTGATCAACTTTTTTATGAAGCAAAGCGATATCTTTATCCATCAATCACCCTCACTGCCATTTCCCGGCCATGGTCATCTGGGATTCAAAGGGCATTTCTCCCCCTTTCAGCAAGATATTCCAATACATCCAGCGGAACATCATTTTGCCCCAATGGTTAGCAGGGGACTCTTTTAGTAGGGAAAATGGTCCCAATCCGGGAAGAGGGTATTTCCCCGGAAGCGGTTCCACGTCGTAGTTAAAATCAATTAATATTCCCTGTTCAAATCCTGATTCAATAAAACAATTCGCATGGCCATCAAACTCTGCTACCGTCTCCAATCCCTCCATATGCCGAAGCATATTATCTATCAGTACATCCAGCATAAAATGAGCTACCGATCCGGCTTTGGAGGTCGGGGCATTCCCGGCGTCACCGATTACCCAGATATTTTCCCAAGCCGAAGACTGCAGGGTATGTTTATCAATAGGGACAAAGTTGAGTTCATCACCCAACCCTGAGCGTCCAATGACCTCAGCGCCCATGTTGGTGGGAATCGAAATCAACAGGTCATAAGGGATTTCACGCTCATCCCAGGAACGAATAGCCTGCTTTTTATTGTCTACCTCGCCAATGTTGAAATTCGGCTCCAGATTAATGCTTTTCTTTTCCAGCATACCTCCCAGGATATCGGAAGCTCTGGGTTTAGTAAAAGCTCCATCAAGCGGTGTTGCATAAACTATGTCTACCTGGTCCCTAATTCCACGTTCATGAAAAAACCAGTCCGCCAGGAAAAGAAATTCCAGAGGGGCTACAGGACACTTTATCGGCATTTCTGATACATTCACCACCATTCTGCCGCCTTTCCAGAACTTCAAAAACCGGGCCAGGTCAGCAGCGCCTTCTGGTGAATAAAAATCAAAGATGTTCTTCCGCCACCCGCCGCCATCCAGCAATCCCTCAGTTTCCTTGGGCTGGATATGACTTCCGGTTGCGATCACCAGGTAATCATAGTTGATGACTTGTTTATCTTTTGATAACTGGACCCGGTTTTTTTCCGGTTCGATCAGCTCGATATCAGAAAGGATCAAATTAACATTAAGAGGAATAAAGTCCCGCTTGGGTTTTTCCACATCCCGGGGATTGTAAATTCCAAAGGGAATAAACAGCAAGCCGGGCTGGTAATAATGGGTTTCATCCCGATCAACAATAATGATCTCCCATTCCCGGGAATCAAGTTCGTGAGCCATTTTGTTGGCTACCATGGTGCCTCCGGTTCCGGCACCCAGAATCAATAAAGTTTTCATATAAGCGTTCTCCCGATCCTTGGCGGAGGTTGATTTTCCGGATTCGATCACAGATCCTTCCGGCTCTCTTGTTTAAGGCATAGTGTAACAAGGCGCATGTTACCATGTTACGCTTTAAAGAGAAGGGTTTTTATAAATTTCTTATAGATTTATTATGTTGTTATGTTTTTCACAAGACATTGACATCAGCTATCCAACACAGCCTAGCTAGGTTCAGCTGATATTCTCCCGCTATTAAGAACAGCTTGTTTTTCGACCCCTCGTTTTTCTATTTAGTCTATTTCCATTTGGTCTAAAATTGCTGCTTTTACATACGACCACCTATTTTCCGTTTCCAGCTGGCTCAGTCAACTATCTGTCATTAAAACAAAAATCTCTGTATAATAGAAGCAGCATCCAGGATGACAAAACTCAGGGAGGAGTTCTCATGAAATTGAATATTAAAGCTTTTGCCCTTGCCTCCGGCCTAGTCTGGGGAATTAACTGGTTTGGAGTAACGTGGTGGATGATGGCCTTTGACGGGGCAACCAGGGAGGTAATGTTCCTCGGCCGCATTTACCGCGGATTTACACTCAGCCCGATTGGCAGCCTGGTTGCTTTATTGTGGGGTTTCGCGGACGGCTTTATAATCGGCCTGATGGTTGCCTGGATCTATAATAAAGTTATCCCCCATCTTCAAGCTGACAAGGAGTAACTCCAGGTTTTACCAAACTTATATCATCCCGAAAAATAAAGTCGTGATTAATACTAAAAGAGCCGGGCTTTTATTCCTCGCCCGGCTCTTACTAAACTTACTCAGATTCAAGAACTATCCCACTTCTTTTTTCCAAACCCTAGAACTGCCAATCCTGCCAGCAAGGGTGCAGTGCATAACCCTCTAATACCCGAAGGGTTAGAGGGCTGCTCAGTATTATTAGGCTGGTTTTCGTCTTCCGGGAGTAAAAGTTGAGGTGGCAAACTCTCCAGCTCTCCATCCCCTTCCACTATTTCGTAAACCATATCACCAGCCACAAAAATCAAGTGGTCACCGAGCGCTAAATATTTTCCCCAGGAAGGTCTGGTAGCGAGCAAATCAAAATAGACCGGTGACCCAAAGCCGATTTTCAAAATATCCATGGACCCAGGTTCAAATGCAGTGTCGATCCAAATTCCATTCTGATAGAAGAAAGTTTTATCTTCAATATATTTAACAACCGGCTGATACAATCCCTGCTCGAAATCACCACTTTGAATTTCTGTCTGATAAAACGATTCCGCCGAACGCAGGTTCGATTCAGCATCAGCTTTCTCAACAGCTTCTGCACCAACAGCTGGTCCGGAATATTCTGCCATCAAATCCCGACCAGCTTCATCCAGTCCTTCTCCAGTCAAAAAATCGCTCTCTTCAATCAGGAATGAGGTATAAGGTGTAATAATCCCATATTTAATACTGAGTTGGACAATCGCGTCCACCCATTCCTGGTTTTCACCCATAAGGCGGATCTGGGATAATAAATATCCTATCTTTCGGGTTGCCCACAATCTGGGAATATAACTGGTTGAATTTCCGGGTTCATCACCCGGCGCAAAATCAGCTTCATAGACAAATGTCCTTTTTTCACCATTTACATAACCTGACAATGTAATTTCTGTTTGTCCTGAACTGCCAGCAGGGTATCGATAACGACCCGTTAGCAGCAGTTGTGCTCCTGAAAACAGATCGGGAATATCAGGTGGATAAATTTCTTCCACCAGGATTCCGCCGAAGTCCAACTCCAGGTCAGTCAACACGGGTGTTTTGATCTTGGCAAACAGAGCGGATACTTCTTCATCAATCCGCTCCTGGGGACGCACGTAACTGGTTAATCCGCGATTGTCTGCCGCCAGAGTATCCAACAGCACAGTATTCACATCATCTCCCACCCCAAAAGCAAAGAGACGAACGCTGCTTGATGCTGTCGCCCTGATATTTGCGATGATTTGCTGGATATCCGTGATACCTTCCGTGGGCAGTCCATCGGTCAGGAAAAGCAGCACGAGCGGTCTTCTCCCTTCATTGTCTTCCAAATCGGTCCTGAGGGAAAGCGCCTCCAATAGGGCATGGTTTATGTTTGTTCCTCCCAGCGCATTCATCCTGCCGATCCAGGACACAGCCTCTGGGGCCCTGGAGACAGGCTGCAGATCCAGGGCAAAGTGTTTGCTTCCAGTAGAAAAAGCAATCACATTAAAACGATCTTCCTCGTTGAGATGATTTAAAACATATTTAGAAGCTTCCTTGGCTTGATTAAGCTTCTCCCCCTCCATTGATCCCGAGGTGTCCAGAACCAGGATGACATCTCTGGGTATGACTTGATTGACTTCCACAGTCGGCGCTGCCATCAGAAGAAAATATCCTTCCTGACTGGGCAACCCTGTTTTTTCAGGATAGGTTAATCCGTCCCACCATATATACTCAGGATAGGTCAGCAGATGCAAGCCTATCTCTTCTTTACTAAAAGTGTAAACTAAATCAAAATCTTGATCCGGCAGAACAAATCTTTCCTCATAGCCAATCACCACTCGCTGATCCCCTTCCCGCTGGATATATACCCGGTCTTGATGAGTGGGTGAATATATGGTGTGCAGCGGTTGATCTGATTCAATGGTGATATGAACTGAGCACTCTTCCAGCGGCTGAGCAGAGAATTTTTCCGTATTAAGTGGATAACTATATCTCACCAAACCATTATCTGCAGGCAGCACCTGAGTATATTCCAGATCAATTTTCCTTGATCCGCCAGCCGGAATAGGATAAATTCGCGCCTGCACTGCGTCCCGGCCCACATATTCCAATAAAGCGGGGTCGCGTCGTTCGCGAACGATATCCTCATAGATTTTTCGGGCTTGGTCAGCGGGCAGAATTTTCCCCTCGATAGGCACACCGTCAACCCACATCACAAACTTTGAAATTGATGCCCCCAAGGGCAGAGGGAAAATATAGGTCCCCTCAACCTCCCAATCATACTCGTTTACAAATTCCTGTTCTACATGAGTGACTGCGATCTGATTTTCAATTGTGACCGATACCCGGTGGTAACGGATGGTTAACCAAATATCCTCCAGCAGCACAGGTCCGAACAGCGGCGGTGGGTCTGGAATCACAATGCCGTCCGCCAGGGCAGGCTGAGATGTGACCCCAAGCAGGATGAAAACAAAACCTAAACTGGCCAGTAATTTCTTTGGGAGATACTTAATGTAACGCATTCTTCTCCTCCTCAGATAACTCTTGTTGATGCTATTATGACGGTCAGCATCCTTCAAAAGTTCCCCATATCCGGGTCAAAAGAATCTGGCAATCAGGAGAAGATGAGATTATTCAAATTGGTAGATAAACTTCATGTCAGGATATTCAGTGAAATAATAATGAACCCAAATGTACAAATGACTGAAAAGAGCAGAGAGCAATCCAGCTTTTGACAGCAGCAATAAACCCGGGACCCACAATAAAAGGAATCCGAAGAGGTACATGGAGTTAGATGACCACTGAAATATTCCTTTTTTAACGAACGGCATATCCCTGTAAATCCGGGGTTGAAAATGATCCCTGCCCAACGCTCTGTCTATACCAAAATATCTCAGAACCGAATAGCCCAAATACATTACCGGGGGGATACACAGAACAGATAAAGATATTCCCAGCCAGCTGGGAATAGGCAAGGTGCCCCGGTTAGCAATTGCTAAACCGAAAATTAAAACTGGACGGGCCAGAAACAGGACCATAAAGCCCAGCCCCCAAACGAAAAATGCCCGCTCCCCAAACCAGGATGTCAGCAATTGATAGTGGAGTTCAGCTCGCCAGAAAATCACCACATATACTTGGTGAATCACTGGCGCTAAAATTGAGAGCCACAACCAGGTCCTGGCAGACAAACCCAAGAACGCTCCTTCCAAGAAATCTCCCTGGCTGAATAAATATACCCCAGAGAGCAATAGACCCAATGACAATAAGTGGTAACCCTGTTTTTCCAAGACCCGCATTCTTATCACAAATCCCTTTGTCAGATTTTCAGTTAAACAAAATCTCCATTAAAACTAACCTGCATATTCCGATTAATAAATATAAGGAACAAAGCTTTTAGTCTTATCCATGTAGTGCTGATAATCTTCACCAAACCGTTCCAGATTGTGTTTTTCCTCGATCCGGGAAGTCAAGATTACACTTGCAAACAGAGCCCCCATCAATCCCCCGCCCAACAGCGAAGGGTTTTTCAGGAACCCACCCAGACCAAAAAGCAGCAGCGAACAGTACAGCGGATGCCTGATGAACCGGTAAGCTCCCCGGGTAATCAGGCTGGTTGTGTCCTCAAAATCTCCGGTTGGATTTCCTTCGGTTTTTATCAGAGTAAAACCATGGACGGCCAGGATCAAAGAACCTGCCAGGAAAATCCAGGAAACAATCTGCCTGCCTGAAAATGGATCAACGAACCAGTGGTCCGCATTAAGGAAAATCAATCCCAAGAGACTATCAAATGCCAGAAAACGAGTAAATCGGTAGGGATGGGGCCTGATGAGAGTAAAGACCAGCAGCAGCACAGAAAAAAATATCCAGAACAAGAAATTAATCATCACTTATTCCTTTCTTTCAGCTTCTACCCTGATTCTATACCCGGGGCTTTTATAACAGAGCCCGGGTAATTTCTGTCAATTTTCAAGTTCTTCTACAGCACTCAATACCCGGGAAATTTCTTTCACTTCCCGGTAACGATTCTGCCTGATCTCAGCCAGCGGGTCATCCTCATGAGACCAGGTAAGGTGATCTGACAAATAAATCGCCCAAGCGCCAAGTTCCAACACCGGGATGACATCAGACCGAAGTGAATTGCCAACCATGATAAAACGATGGGGGCGGATTTGATGCCGTTTCAGGATTTCGCGATAAATCTCCGGTGTTTTATCACTAACTACTTCTACTGCCTGAAAGAACTCTGCCAACCCGGATGCCTCCAACTTGCGCTGCTGATGAAAAAGATCCCCCTTTGTAATCAGCATTAATGGATACTCTTTTGAGATTTCTTCCAATAGTTGGCGGACTCCATCAAACACTTCAACTTCCGCAGTAAGCATCGCTTTCGCCAGATTAAGCAGTTTCCGGATATCCCCGGGATGAATCCTCTCTCCGGTCAATTCGATAGCCATCTCGATCATTGAGAGCGCAAAACTCATCACACCGTAGCCATAATACTGAATATTTTCTACTTCAAATTCATCCACTCTATCAAGTGCATCCTGATCAATATCATAGTCAGCCAGGATTTGCAGGAAGACCTGCCTGCCGCGCAAGTACTCTTCCTCGTTTTTCCAGAGAGTATCATCTGCGTCAAAAGCAATCCAATCAAACATAATTCATCCTGTTTATGCGGGGCTAATCCGTCAGTAAAGTTTCACGGCTCCCAGATATTGCACGGTTCTGGAACCCAGGCGAACTCCAGCCCGGCAGGCGCCAAGTAAATCCTCACCTTTCCGAAGCGCTGCCAGTAATCCGGCAGCGAAAGCATCTCCCGCACCGGTTGTATCAATCACATTCTCAACTTGCGGCGCAGGGATGAGTATCCCCTGACCTGACTCTGACAGCCAGCATCCTTTCGATCCCAGTTTAATAATGACTGCCTCTGCGCCCTTTGCGTGGAATTCCGCAGAAGCAGATTCGGGGTCACCATACCCGGTTAAGATTTCTGCCTCCCGGAGATTGCATAAGAATAGATTCAAGAAAGGAAGCAGCGGCCATAAAAATTCAGGCTTTTCCATTGCCGGGGAAGTCACCACATCCAGCGAAGTGAATATGCCGCACTCTTGTGCAAGTCTGAGTACATCCTCAAATCCAAGATCAAGAAGTCCCGGCAGGACATAATATCCAGCAACATATAATAATCGAACATTTAGCTCTTTCAGTAAGGATGGTTCAAGGGATAGTGGTTGAAGTTTCGCATTAGCGCCCGTGGTATGGATAAACCGGGGCTGGAAATCACTATCAACCAATCCAACACTAACACCGGATCCTTGGTTTTCAAATCGCCGAACAAACCGGGTATCAACCCCCACTCTATCCCAAGTCTGGCAAAGGATATCTGCAGCATTATCGTCCCCGATGCAGGCAATTAAATAAACCGTTTCCCCCTCCCAGGCAAGTCCGATGGCTGTATTTGATCCACAGCCTCCCGGTGTCACTGCAGCTTCCTGAAAGGTAATTGAATCATATCTGGGAACATCATCAACGGTTTTACAAATGATATCCAGAGTCACATTGCCGAGTACTGCAATTGCGTTATGATTCTCAGTCATTATCAGGAAGTAGAGGAGGGCGTCTGTTCCGCCAATCCTCGTTTGCCGTCACCTTCTCAAAAGCGCGACCCACCCGCAGCAAAAGACCTTCAGAATAATCCGGACCCAGAAATTGGGCGCCAATAGGCAAGCCTGCTTTATCAAAACCCACCGGGATGGTTAAACCAGGAATCCCGGCATGATTTGTAGTCACTGTCAATTGATCTGAATACTGCATTAGCACAGAATCGCCGTAAACACCGCCGATAGGAAAAGCTGTGGTAGGGGTTGTCGGTGTCAGCAGCGCATCCAGGCGATAACTTCCCTGGGGGTCAAAGATGGTTTCAAAATCATTCCGGATAAGCGCCCTGGCCTTCAGCGCCCGTTGGTAATATCCCTTATCAAATTGGGCAGCGCTTAAATAGATACCCATCAGCATACGAAGTTTAGGTTCCACGCCAAATGCAGAACCTCTTGTCTTCCGGTACAACTCCCGCAAATCCTCAAATGGTTGATCTGTTCGGAAACCATACTTCACGCCATCGTATCTGAGTAAATTCGACGAAGCTTCTACCCGTGAAATCACAAAATAAGTCGGGATCCCATATTTTGTATGGGGAAGGGGGACATCAACCACGATATCCGCTCCCAATTGAGCCAAAAAACCAGCCACGCCAAGTATGGCATCCTTGATTTCATCATCAATGGGGTTTTCCCTAAGTTCGCCAGTTTCCGCATCAAAATAAGTGACCCTGAAGAATTCCTCCGAGAGACCAATTCTTAACCCGCGGACATCTTTCTCCAATTCGGCCAGATAATCCGGTACCGGAACCACTGCAGCCGTATTATCCCGGGGATCTTCCCCGGCGATTACCTGCAGGACCATGGCTGCGTCTGTCACATTTCGGGCGAGAGGACCTGGGCAGTCCAGGGAAGATCCAAAAGCGATCAGTCCGTAGCGGGAAACCCTGCCGTAGGTCGGTTTTAACCCTACTGTTCCGCAAAATGCAGCCGGTTGCCGGATTGAACCTCCGGTATCTGTTCCCAACGATATTGCTCCTTCTCCGGCAGCCACCGCTGCAGCACTGCCACCGGAAGAACCACCTGTAACCCTGCTGGTGTCCCAGGGATTCCTGGGAACCGGTTTTAGCGCAGATGATTCACTGGAAGACCCATAGGTAAATTCGTCCAGGTTAACTTTTCCTATCATCACGGCGCCAGCTTCCTCCATCCGCTCTACGGCCGTTGCCGTGTAGGGAGCAACGTAATTGGATAGGATTTTTGAACCGGCTGTGGCAGGGATGCCTTTCACGGTAAAGATATCTTTGGCTGTATAAGGGACGCCTGCTAAGGGACCAGGGTTCTCTCCTGCCCTCACCATCTGGTCTACCTTTTCTGCCTGTCCTCTGGCATGTTCAGGAGCCAGTATAGTAAACGCATGGACACTGCTAAGGTCTTCTTTAGATTGAGCCTGAGGTCCGTCAACCTGTCCGGTCCTGCCGTCCACTGCCCGAACCCGGTCCAAAGTCTCCTCCAGTACTTCTACAGCGGATATCTGTCGGGTTTTAATTAAATCAGCGATTGTATAGGCGGGGAAATCACAAGTTTTCATGAGTTAATCCAGCTCCTCATGAGATATATCCGGAACCACGATATATCCATCTTCAATTTCTGGAACCTGTTTCAAGATATCTTCCCGGTGGGGATCCTGGCGGGCAACATCTTCCCGGGGAACAGGGCTGTTCATATCCGTATAAGGAACTCCATGCGCTGCAGTCCCTGTTTCGGCATCAATGGGAATTGATTCCAAAACCTCAATGGAGACCATTTGATTGTTTAATTCCTTCCGCAGGTATTCACCCTCTCCTTTCGGGAGCTCCAGAGAGGCAAGATCAACCAGGCGTTTAAATACATCCGCTGAAATATTGTTTTTCATATATGATTCCTTCTCATTTGGAAACTGGAAATTTTATCTGAATTTTATCATTGATTACTGCTGACCTAAATCAATTCAAGTACGATGCACATATGAGATTCATCGCACTTATTACTCGCTTTTCTATCTCCACAAAGTACTCTCTTGCCAATTATCAGGGAAGCCCATATTTCGAAGAGGAATATCATCATATTCATCCATCAAACTCAACAAACGGCTACTCCAATCAGTCTGGGGTGCAATGTAAGAAAGTAAGTATTTCAACACAGTCAATATGGCAAACACACGCTGGTTGTTAATCTTCACGGGGTCATGCCATTCAGGATTATTTTTTGGCAATTTTGGCCGGATAGGTATTTCGCGGTTCCACAAACGAGCATGATGGGCACAGGTATTTCGGGTGAAATTCAAGGTATGTAACCAGGATTCCAATACGGGTGGATATATATCAAATGTCCGAGCCAAGTATTGTTGCTCTTTTAAATGTAAGAAACGGAAGAATGTAAATAACTGCCCAAAAGTCATCACTTCGGCAGCCATCCATAGCGGTAAGCGCGGTTCACTGGTGTATTTACTGAAAAAACGCTGTACGAATTTTTCATTGCTTCGCCCAACTGCATTTTCTGTTTCACTCATTAAACGACCATGGTCTAGCCCGGTTCTAAAGTTGGATGGTTTGCAATACCCAAACGGACCATGCTCCAAAGTGAAATTCTCAACCATTTTTGTGCGAAGAATCGCCACTTCGATATGTTCAATAGCATCCATCACAAGCAAACGTAAGCGGCGGTCAAAAGTGTACCGTCGCCAAATAATCTCATACTTTGTGCCAGAATCAAAATATTCCTCCCCTGTAGCAGGGTCAATATGCCTAAAAGGATACCAATACGCGCTTAAACGATAATAATTAACAACACTCAAAAGCCTTACCAACGTTTCTTTGTCTGGAGCAATCAATCCGCGGTCAAGTAAACGTTGTGCCTGTTCTACAAATGAGAGGGCCGGCTTGGTGTATTTCATTCAACCTCTTGTTATAAAAAAAACCCGCCACAGTTGAGCGTGTCTAAAAAGACAGAGGCCTGGCGGGTATACTGTTTTCAGTATATATGAAAAACACAGGTTGTCAATACTATTCGTTTGGTGATAACTGGCGCAGGCTTCTCATCTCCTGCATGTCCTTTTAGAATTATGCCCTGCCTATTTCTTAATAATGTAGAAATAAGTATATCATAACGATTCAAAGCAGCTCTGAATGGTAAAATAGAGCCGCTACGAAAATTCAAACCCGGACTGCAGAACAAACCTCACAGATAGTAAATTATTCATCCGGTCTAACAGGAGTTGAACTATGTGCGGCATTTTTGGTATTGTTACAAAAGAAACTCAAAACCTGGGACCAATATTGATTGGTGCGGGTGAGCGGTTATCCTACCGCGGCTATGATACCGTAGGGGCCGCGACCATCCCGCAGGAGGGAGAAATTGATCTCCGCAAGGATGCCGGAAGAGTCCAGGAAGTCGCTGAAAAATATAACTTTAAAGATATGCCCGGAGACCGGGCGATCCTCCAGCTGCGGTGGGCTACCTTCGGCGCCCCTTCCCGGTTGAACTCCCAACCACATCTTGATAGCGACGGGGATCTGGTCGGGGCCCACAACGGAAACGTGGTCAACAATGTGGAATTAAGGAAGCAATTCGCGGCAGAAGGGATGATAGTTCGATCAGAAAACGATGGTGAGAGCTGTGTCCATGCAGTTGAGCGCTACCACGACCAGGGATACGAAATGGTTGAAGCCCTCCGGATGGCAACCCGGGATCTGGAAGGGGACTACTCTTTTGTGATCGGTAAAGTAGGAGAAGACCGCCTCTATGCAATAAAAAAAGGGTCGGGGCTGGTCGCAGGAATCACGGAGGACCTCTCCTGTATAGGTTCCGATTTACCTTCTATCCTGCCTATTACCAGGAATATCCTCCGCCTTAATGATGGCGAGATCATCACCATCTGGGCTGGTGGTTATGAAATCACCAACGTTGAGGACGGCAGCACAATAGAGCGGGAACCTGAAATTGTCGAGGACAGCATGGAAGCTGCCCAGAAAGGCGGTTATGACCATTTTATGCTCAAAGAAATCCATGAACAGGGCCAGGTTGCGGGAGAGCTGCTGCATATGCTGGACAATTCCACAGACCTGGATCCATTTCTTGATAAACTCGCGGGGGCTCGCAATATCTATCTGATTGCCTGTGGTACCAGCTATCATGCGGGTTTGCTTGGTTCTGTATACTTCAATAAATTCACCGGCAGAGCTGCTATACCTGTCCTTGCCCCGCAGTTTATCGCCCAATACGGATCCTCGGTTGGACCTGAGGATGTGGGGATTTTTATCAGTCAAAGCGGAGAGACAAAAGATGTTTTGAACGCCATTAAATCTGCCGAGGAACGCGGTATGGGCATCCTGGGACTTGTAAATGTGGTCGGTTCAACGCTAACCCTGGTCAGTGAAGTCTATTTGCCGCTCACCTGCGGATATGAAATTAGCGTACCTGCAACCAAAACCTACAGCAACCAGGTATTGACACTTCTTTACCTGGCTCTTCGGTTTGGCGGATATGACACAGACCCATTAAATGATATACCAGAGATGATGGATCTCACCCTGGAGGAAGTATCCGGTCAAATCGATTCTGTAGTAGATAAACTTGCCGGATGGGATGATCTCTACATTCTCGGTTACGGGCTCACTTACCCGGTCGCCCTGGAAGGTGCGTTAAAACTCAAGGAAATCACTTATACACATTGCGAGGGCATGCTTTCTACGGAATTTAAACACGGACCTTTATCTGCTGTCAGTGAAGGGTATCCGATAATCTTTACGGCAGGGCCGGATGATATTCCATTGATCGTCAGCGGAATCAACGAGGTCACCTGCAGGGGTGGCCATGTGATCGCGATTGGATTCCAGGATTCTCGCCTGGAAGGGAATGCTCAAGAAACAATCATCATCCCGGAAATTGACGTTCCGGAAGAACTCCGGTCTGCGATTCTAGCTTTGCTCAGTGTTATTCCGCTCCAGATCCTGTCCTACCACTGCAGTCTTAGTCGGGACTATGATCCGGATTTTCCCCGCAACCTCAGTAAAACCCTGACAGTAGACTAAGCCATCCAGAATAACAAATCTTGGTGTAAACAACAAAACTGGCCCGGATCTTAAATTTCCAGGCCAGTTTCTGTTTTTGTTTCAGTTTGTTTGAAGGTTTGACTCCACTGAGCAGGTTTTTAAAGCCGGGTGATGCTATAATCAAAAATACAATTCTACCCTACAACCAACCAGGAGAAGGAGATTATTTAATGTCAGCAAATGGTCTTGGGTTCACCTTAAGTGATGAACATAAAATGATTCAGAAAGCAGCCCGGGATTTCGCCGAAAAGGAAATTAAACCCATCGCTGCAGAGTTTGATGAAAGCGGTGATTTTCCGATGGAAACAATCAATAAAATGGGCGAAATGGGTTTCATGGGAATCGAAGTGCCAGAAAAATACGGCGGCGCTGGGATGGATACCTTGTCTTACGTCCTGGCATTGGAAGAAATCTGCAAAGCCGATGCGTCCCATGGCACAATCATGTCTGTCAACAATTCCCTCTTCAATTATGCCTTCTTGATGTTTGGCACGGAAGAGCAAAAACAGAACTATCTGGTGCCTGTCGCCAAGGGCGAGAAAATAGGAGCATATTCCCTCACAGAACCCATGTCCGGTTCAGATGCAGGAACAATGCGCAGCCGGGCCGTCAAAGAGGGAGATGAATACATCATCAATGGTCGAAAATCATGGGTTACTGGCGGACCCGTAGCGGATTACGTCCTGCTTTACACCATGACAGATCCAGAAAAAAAGCACCGCGGTGTGACTGCCTTTATCATAGATGCTGAACAACCGGGATTCATTCGAGCGAAAAAAGAACCAAAAATGGGTATCCGGGCTTCAGCGACCAGCGAGCTGGTGTTTGAGGATTACCGCTGTCCTGTGGAAAACCGGTTAGGTGAAGAAGGAGAGGGATTTAAAATCGCCATGACTGTGCTTGATGCTGGCAGGATCGGGGTTGCCTCCCAAGCGCTGGGCATCGCGGAAGCTGCTTACGAAGCCAGCGTGGCTTATGCAAAAGAACGAGAAGCCTTCGGTAAAAAGATCGGACAGTTTCAAGGGGTCGGGTTCCAATTAGCTGATATGAAAACCCGTATTGAAGCTTCCAGGTTATTGATTTATCAATCGGCTTTTGCTAAAGAACGCTATAAGGCTACAGGGGAACGCTTTTCCCTGGAAGCCGCCATGGCTAAATTATTCGCTTCTGAAACAGCAAACTTTTGCGCCAACGCCGCTGTCCAAATCCACGGCGGGATGGGATATTCCAAGGAATTACCCATCGAAAAATATTACCGCGACGCAAAAATCACTGAAATATATGAGGGCACCAGCGAAATCCTGCGGATGGTAATCTCACGGCTGGAAACAGGACTTCGGTAACTTGCTTCCGACAGGCGACAAGCAAGTTTTTATTGGCGAAAATTAACATCCATGCCGCAAAACGAATCTTCTTCTGAGAAATCCCAAAGGCAAGGCCGCCCCTGGAATATCACCGTTTTGAGCATCTTTGTTTTAATCATCAGCCTTTTTCATTTGCTGAAGTTAATCCGGGTAATCACTCAGTGGGAAATGGTGTCTTCCTTGCCAATCACTGTCTCTCCTTTTTACCTAGCAGCTGACGGCTTTGTGTGGGGCTTATCCGGATTAATTCTTTCCTGGGGTTTGTGGACAGGACAAACATGGGCCGGAAAAGCCATTCTGGTCCTGGCCTTGCTTTTCGCAGGGGCATTCTGGATCGACTTGATCTGGGTATCAGAGGCTGAGCAGCTGCAGACCCGATGGCTAATTAATCTGGTGTTCACATCTCTGGGGTTAGCTGCTGTTTTTCTCTGTTTAAATCTAACTACCAGTCGTATTTTCTTCAGCGGAAATCCTGCAAAAATTTAACTAACGGGGTATTCTTATGCCACAAAAATCTAAAAATCCAAAAATCCAGGAACTGCGGGATAAAAAAAACCAAAGCCGGCAGGGAGGAGGAGCAGAGAGGATTAAAAAGCAGCACCAGAAAGGACGTTTGACCGCTCGGGAACGGCTGGATTTGCTGCTGGACAAAGGGTCATACCGGGAAGTAGATTGCTTTGTGGAGCACCGAAGTTCGGATTTCGGCACAGACCAAAATAAAATCTTAGGTGATTCTGTCACCACGGGTTGGGGAACCATCAATAACCGGTTGGTTTATGTCTTTTCGCAGGACTTCACAGTTTTTGGAGGAAGTTTAGGGGAAGTCCACGCGGAAAAAGTGGTCAAAATTATGGATATGGCCCTCAAAAACGGTGCGCCTATCATCGGGATAAACGATTCCGGGGGAGCCCGAATTCAGGAAGGCGTTGTATCGCTGGGTGGTTATGCAGATATTTTCCTGCGTAATACTCTCTCCTCTGGAGTGATTCCCCAAATCAGTGTCATTATGGGTCCCTGTGCTGGAGGGGCAGTATATTCCCCGGCTATAACTGATTTCATTTTTATGGTTCGCGGTTCCTCTTTTATGTTTATCACCGGTCCAGAAGTAGTTAAAACGGTGACCCACGAAGAAGTGACATTTGAAGAACTGGGCGGAGCAGACGTGCACGCAGAAAAATCTGGTGTCTGCCATATAGTCGCAGATACTGAGGCAAACACCTTGTTCCTGGTCCGCAAATTACTTTCCTATCTACCGCAAAACAACATGGAGGATCCTCCCTTCGTACCCACAGAAGATAGTTCCTTGCGCCGCGAGCCAGCGCTGGATACGATTATTCCCGATGATCCCTCCAAGCCCTATGACATTAAAGAGGTAATCGCGCTCCTGGTTGATGAAGGTGAATTTTACGAAATTCAGGAGGGATTTGCCCAGAATATTGTGGTGGGATTTGCCCGTCTGGGCGGTCACAGTATCGGCATTGTAGCCAATCAACCTGCTTTCTTGGCTGGGGTGCTGGATATCGATTCCTCAGAAAAAGCCGGCCGTTTTGTCCGCTTCTGCGATTCCTTCAATATCCCGCTATTAACCTTTGTGGATGTCCCCGGTTTTCTGCCCGGTGTGGATCAGGAACATGGAGGGATCATCCGGTCAGGAGCAAAGCTGCTCTATGCCTTCTCTGAAGCAACCGTTCCAAAAATCACCTTAATTACCCGCAAAGCATACGGCGGTGCTTATGACGTGATGAGCAGCAAACACATCCGGGGGGATATCAATCTCGCCTGGCCCAGCGCAGAAATAGCGGTGATGGGACCTGAAGGAGCTGTGAATATCATCTTCCGGAAAGAGCTCCAAAAATCAAAAAACCCGGATAAGAAAAGAGCGGAACTTGTCGCGGATTATAGGGAAAAATTTGCCAACCCTTACATAGCGGCATCCCGAGGCTATATTGATGACGTCATTGAGCCCAGCAGTACCCGGGCAAGGCTGATTAACGGTCTGGAAATGTTAAGCAATAAAAGAGACAAAAATCCGGGTAAAAAACACGGAAATATACCTTTATGAAACCCCGGATGATATATCGATTAAGAAAGACTGATGTTTAATAAGATTCTAATTGCAAACAGAGGAGAAATAGCTGTCCGGATTATCCGAGCCTGCCGCGAATTAGATATTCCGGCTGTAGCGTTATACTCTGATGCAGACCGGCACAGCTTGCATGTTCGCTATGCCGATGAAGCCTACTACCTGGGTCCTTCTAAGGCCAGCGAGTCTTATCTTCGGGGAGATAAGATCATCCAACTTGCCCAAAAATGCGGGGCTGACGCGATACACCCCGGATATGGTTTCCTGGCAGAAAGGGCTGATTTTTCACAAGACTGCCAGGATCATGGAATCACTTTCATCGGACCCAAACCCTCCTCAATCGCTGCCATGGGGGACAAACAGGCAGCCCGGGCCACTGTAACTGCAGCAGGTGTTCCGGTTGTTCCAGGAACAGATGGGCAAGGCAATCTGCTGGACGAACAGCTTATTGCGCTTGCTCCTGAAATTGGCTTTCCTCTGCTAATTAAACCAACCGCGGGCGGCGGAGGAAAGGGTATGCGGGAAGTTAAAAACCTGGATGAAATGCCCGGTCTTCTAGAAGCTGCCCGCCGTGAAGCAGAGTCCTCTTTCGGGGACGGCAATATCTATCTTGAAAAGGTTATTCAAGGAGCCCGCCATATTGAGATTCAGATTCTGGCAGATCAGCAGGGGAATGTGATCCACCTGGGAGAGCGGGAGTGTTCAATCCAGCGGCGGCATCAAAAACTCCTCGAGGAAGCCCCATCCCCGTTCATCGGCAGCGATCAGGAATTAAGGGACCGGATGGGCGCAGTTGCTGTCCAGGCTGCCCGCTCAGTGGATTATATAAATGCCGGAACAATCGAATTCCTGATGGACGAAGATAAAAACTATTACTTCCTGGAAATGAATACCCGTCTTCAAGTGGAACACCCTGTTACAGAAGCGGTGACTGGGATTGATATTGTTAAGGAACAAATTCGCATTGCTGCCGGGCAACCGTTGCTGGTGAAACAAGAGGATATATATCTCACTGGGTGGGCTATGGAATGCCGCATCAACGCTGAGGACCCCTACAGGGAATTTTTACCCTCTACCGGCATTATCACCCAATCACTGCTCCCGGCAGGTCCGGGTGTAAGAGTGGATGCCGGTATTTATTCCGGATATGAGGTATCCCCCTATTACGATGCCCTTATTGCCAAGTTGATTGTTTACGAATCAAATCGGGAAGAAACCATTGCCCGCATGAAACGCGCTTTGGAAGAATACAGGATAATCGGTATCCGGACCAATATACCCTTCCACCAGAATCTGCTTCAAAATCCTGATTTTCTTGCTGGTAATTTCAACACGCAATTTGTCCAGGATGTTTTACCGCCCCTGTCAGCCAGTTATCAAGATAAAACACTTCCGGAAATAGCTGCCCTTGCCGCAACCCTCGCTGCCCATGAACAAAGCCAGCGGTCTGCACTGGAAATTCAGCGATCAAAAAGAGATATAAGCAATTGGAAATGGGTCAACCGCTGGGAACAAACCCGAGAATAGGACCATGATGGAAAAATACTTCGCTGAAATTGAGGGTGTGGAATATCAAATCGAGATTCTATCCGACAACAGGGTTGTGATCAACGGGGAACCCTATGAGCTGAATTTTCAAGCTCTCCGCCAGCACCTGTCATACTCTCTGCTTCTTGAAGGCAAATCGTACGAGATAAATATCTACCAGGACAACGGGGGTTGGGAAGTACTGTTAAGGGGTAACCAGTTCTCCGTTCATGTTGAAGATGAACGGGAGCGCCGACTGCGGATGGCGGCCGGTCTGTCGTCAAAAGAGGAAGGAAAGATCATCATTCAAGCACCCATGCCAGGGCTGGTGATTGATATCCAGGTCAAGGAAGGGCAAGAAGTAGCTGAGGGGGATGTGCTGGTGATCCTGGAATCGATGAAAATGCAAAACGAACTCAACGCTCCCCGGGCAGGCCGGATAACCAGGATTCAAACCAAGATGAATGAACATGTGGAACGCAAGCAGGTGCTGCTGGTTTTGGAGTAAAGATTTCCTTTGAGTAATGAATTAGCCCTGATCGCCTTCTGTTTGATTTTTGGTCCAGAAAACATAGCTGCTGCCCAATAGAGAGACTGTGAGCGCAAAATCCAAACCGGCCACTCCCAGCATGTAAAAATAATACCCCTGCGCCCAATGGTTCAGAAGGATTCCAGAAGTAATCATTATCGCCAAGGCAAGGAAAAATCCAGGACGGTAGAACTGCCAGATTCTCGGATCTTCCAGGCTGTTGATCCTGTGCAGGTTTTTCCGACAGCTGCGGGTAAAAATAGCTTTGGCCTGAATAATTCCCAATATCAATCCTGCCAGTACTGCCAACCAGGGCCAGGCCCAGCCTGGCTTGAGGTCAACAGCGCTCCTGATCAACTCCACCCCACTTCGGAATAGCATCACACCGCCAATGTACCAAACAGCTGCTGCTAGAAAAATTAAAGTTCTTTTAGATGTTTTCATAAAACCTCTTCCCTAATCTGACTATCCATTATAACAAGCTCTGTCTTTTTCCAGAGTTGAAATACTCATAAAAATACAAGGGTATAAAAAAAAAAGGCGGCAAAAGACTTGATTATTAGAATCCGGATATGAACAGGAAAGATATTCTCTATATCGCCCTGGAGATGATCGAACAAATCTGGGTGTTCCTAGGGTAAAACCAACAGCTGATCTCTTACGGCCTTCGGTGCAAACAGCCTGATATACCCCTCCAAGATCTCCAGCTGCCCTTCTATCTGGGAAGCGCTGATCCCCGGCGGCCCGTAGGTCGTAAAAATGGAATTTATAGTATCTGGAAGTATCTGGGTCCGTTGGTCGGGACCATAGACGACAGAAGAGAGGATGCCTTGTTGATCCCTGATATACAGATCCCCTGTCTTTAGCTGCTGCTCGGTACCATTCAACTTCTGGTAGGTTTCTTCGCCGGCAGCAATCTCAGCCGTCAGCGGCAAATCCAAAGCATCAAAATCGTGGGCAGCAGTCAGCAGGCCGGTTTTAAGCTCCGCCATAAACATACAGGTTACCAGCGCAGAAGGAGAAAAGATCGGTTTTCCTTTGATTACAACAGATTCCAGCTGCAGCTGAACATGATAGGATTTTCGGAACCGGCGGTAAAAAGCATCATAAGCAGCCAGGGCTGGTTCCTTCCTTAGTGCCTTTCTATCCATGCCCGCGTACTGTGCTCGCAGATCTTCTTCCAAAGCCTTTTTGGTTTTCTGTAATTCCGGGTGGTCAGGAATGTTAAGTGCGCCCCTAATTGCCAGAAATCCAACCGAGGCCTCCGGCTCATGTGCTCTCCAGTTTGGGCTGACTCGAATCATGAAATTCCTCCGCGAATGCGATTCTACTGCTTCCCCAAATGCCTGTTGTTGGTTAGATCCAGGCGGCATCTTCAATTGTCCGTTCCCCGCCAGCATCCCCGGTGTTCCTGGTTCCAGCCGGCTCCACCATCAGAATCTGGCATTCTTCTTCAGCGGATGGTTTATGCTCCACGCCGCAAGGAATAACACACATCTCCCCGGGTTCCAGGTGTAGATCCTTGTCTTGGAGATGAATGGTCAATTTGCCATCTACTACCAAGAATATCTCATCAGTTTCTGGGTGGCTGTGCCAGACAAACTCCCCCCGTATTTTGGCGATCTTAACCTGATAATCATTCAGCTGGGCAATGATTTTTGGGTCCCACTGTTCAGATATAAGCGAAAATTTCTGAGTGAGATTAACGACATCGATAGACATTAAAATTTCCTTTACGGCACATTAAATAATTTAGTAACCTTTTCCTGGCAGGGAATCCTAAACCTAATTCGAGCGTGGACGTCGAGAATGTCTCTGAAGCCATCAAAGAGTTGGGGATCACCTACCCTGCTGTCAAGGACAACAGCGGCGAAACCTGTCGGATCTATCAAGCCCGCTGCTGGCCAACCTTATATCTGATTGATATAAAGGGAAATATCCGCTCTTCCCGCATCGGGGAAGGCGCTGACAGGGAAATCGAAACTACAATCCAAAACCTGTCAGCAGAAGATTATCCGTAGTACAGATTGATTGTTGGTTATATACCAATCACGGCGTGTGCCGGATGGTTTTAACCACACATTCTCCACCCAGCCCATCTTCGGTACAAATCTTTATCTTGGTGGAAATGTCATGCCCGGTGGGGTTGTTATTAAAAATCATTAATACATAATGACCTTCACCAGGTGTAAGATCCATCTGATCACTAACTTTTACACATCCGACAATTTCCTGAAATTGATCTTCCATAGAGATTAAGGGATTAGACCCTCCAGTGTGATCCACTGCGGTTGTCTTCCAGGATTCGAGGGTGAACCCCCCGGTATTGACAATCTTGTATACCAGGGTCTTTTGCGCACAGGATTCATAATGATGATAAGAGACCGTGAAATCCAAACCCGGTGTTGAGGTAGGCGGCGGTGTAAATACTGGCAGGGATGCGGTATCTCCTACCGGGGTGGCATATTTGCCCCACACCCAGCAGAATGACCCTTCCTGTCCCGGCCACCGGATATACCAATATTCTTCCAGGGGATCTTTGGCTACTGCTTCAGGATCCTCCCCTTTTTGAACTGTAACCAACCAATCATAGATTGTTCCGGGGCCGGTGCGGCAATTGGTATTTTCTGATAAATACACTTTTGGGACATTCGGGGTTGGCGTCTCGGTGACCGTGGGCGTTAATGTCGGTGTGTCTGTACTTTCCGGGGTAAAGGTAGCTGGTGGAGGATCAGGTTGTACAGTTTGATCTTCAGGGTCAACGGGCTGTCCCTGTCCGATTACGGCTATGGTTTCAGCGATGCTGGTTTCCACAAATCCTGCCAGTTTTTCCTGATCTCCGGTGGATTGGCTGGCCGTGATCGGCAGATTACAAGCAAGGCTAAGCAGGATCAGAGTACAACCGACAAGAACAAGTCGGAGAGAAATTTGGTAATTTCGATTCTGGTTCTGTAAGCCGCTCATATTTGCTCCTTTTAAAAAGAAGTGGGACCAATAATTCCTGATACAGACTGCATTGTGTCATAGATTGCTCTAACTGAAAAAGAACCAATTATCATTCGCCGCTAAACTCCTTTCTTTAAATTTATTTATATGGGTAAGATTAGAGTTCCTCCAAGGCGGCTTCCAAACCGATAAACAAATCCTCCGGGAGAACCGCATAGGCCAAACCAAGGCCATAGAGGAATGTTTGCAGCGCATCCTTGCTCTCGGTTCGCAAGATAGGCTCATCACCACTGGAAACCACGTAATCCAACCCAGCCATCTGAACGGTGAGTCCCCAATCCAGGCGGTTTGCAAGTTCAATTCCCCCTTCCAGGCTGCCTCCCGGGAAATATTTTTCAAGCATCAGCAAGTCATTCATGGGACAACCTCCTGACTACATCTGTTGCGGGTGAAACCCCCTGGGGGATGCTTTTCTTATTTAATTCTACTCTAATAATTGTCAATCCTGCCCAAGAATCTAATCACGGTGCTGGCAGAAGAACGTTCCAATCCTGGTTATCTGATCCTCCCTGGGTAAAATTTCCGTTTTTCGGCTTTCCTGACATTTACCCATTATAAATCAGACTAGATTTCAGCAGACCTCCAGGATAATTGTCTCGCATGGTTGTTCAAGACTTCGTTAGTCTTAAACCCATTTACGGCAGCGGATAGAGCTCAAGATACATTTCAGCGAAATCAACCACCCACAAATTCGAGGAGGAATCATTGAGACCGCTGTAGATCACGATGAGATGCGGGCCAGAAACCCAGACCCTGCCGTCTACACCTAAGGTATAGTACCTTGCCACCAGATCACCGTTTAGGGATTGAAACTCCCATTGGTACTCCTCAGATTTAATAAGATCAAGGTGAGCATGGCGGGTCTCTACCGTATCATAGCTATAAATGTACACATTAACAACATTTTCTGAATTGACCTGCCCATTTTCTGGTTTCTGGTATTCCAGGTTTGTGAAGTATGCAATGCCCCCACCAATCATGTCTCCTGAACCCGAATCCGGATCCTGAGCCTGAAATCCTTCCGGCAGATCCGAGAGTATAAGTTGGGCTGGTTCCTCCTTACCGGGCTGGAATGGCTGTTCCCGCAGCCAATCCAGCGGATCAAGGCTAGGCAGCGGAGGAAGGGTATCTTCCGGGGGTTGAGTCTCAGTGGATTGGGGGGATTCTATGGTATCCGGCGGCAGCTGGTCAGATTCTGATATTGCGGATTCTGGTGTACAAGCCGCCAGAATCAAAAGAATAAATATTAGAGGCAGGATTCGGGAAAACATTTTGTCCTCCTATTATTTAGTCCGGTGGCAGAGAAAGCAGGATTGAGATGAGTTAACCAGATCGCACAACTGGGGGGGCTTGCTGTGCAGTGTGCCTGGTTTCATTATAGCAAAGAAACCAGGCACATTGAAAGGGGGCCGACTTCTATCCCTCTAGCGGATTTATTTACCTCCTCTAATTTGAAAGCCCCTGAAGGGGCCTGGCATTTACTCATTATTAACCAGACCAGATATCAGCAAATCTTAGGCATGTTAAAGACTTCGGTAATCTTTATTACCAAACCCCTTGACAAGAAAAGGATTCTCTTGTATTATATCGTCACACGATATATCGTTCCTCGTTATAACGCCAGACGTTATAACGAGCAGAAGGAAAAGGAATCTCCTATGAACATAAAAAATCTCTCAAAATATCTCCCTCTCACAGAGGCAACCTACTATATTCTGCTGTCCCTGGTCACGCCAAAACACGGCTATGCGGTGATGCAGGAAGCGGAGGAAATCAGTGCCGGGACTGTCAGGCTGGCACCGGGCACCCTCTATGGAGCGCTCACTTCCCTGGAGGAAAATAAATTGATCTATATGGTGGGCAAAGAGGACCGCCGGAAAATTTACCGGATTACACCGAAGGGCATTCAGATTCTAATAGAACAGGTAAGCAGGTTGAAAATAATGCTGAAGAATGCTGATGGAAAAAGTGAATTATGGCAAGTTAATGGGGCGAAGGACGGGAAACAATGAATACGAATACTTATAGAAAATTCAAGTGGTTTTGGGCCTGGCAGGATGAACAGGAAGAAGCCTGGTTGTCGGAGATGGCAGCCAGTGGTTATCATCTGGAGAAACCTCAACTCTTTGGAGTTTATCACTTCCAGGTGGGAGATCCCGGTAATGTTATTTACCGCTTAGACTACAATGTATTAGGGAAAAAGGACAGGGAATCCTACCTACAGCTCTTCCAAGATGCGGGTTGGGAACATGTTGGTGATATGTCATCATGGGCTTACTTCCGCAAACAAGTTCAGCCCGGGGAAGCGTCAGAGATCTTTAGCGATACTGATTCAAAAATCCAGAAATATCAGCGGATCATGATCTTCTTGATTGTTTTATTACCCATCATGCTGTTTAATGTTACAACCTTTGTGCCTGACAGGTACGGAATCCTGGGAAATGCGCTGTTTGCTATTTTTTCAATCATCATGCTTCTTTGGGCTTACGCCCTGATTAAGCTTATGCAGAGAATAGCTCACTTAAAGAATACAGGCTGATGAATGGTCTCCGGGATTTAGGATTTCCCGGAGACCTTCCCCTCACTATCTCTGTATGGTTAAAGATCGTACAAGCCTGTTCAAAACAGCGTTCCTCTGGTAAACTGACGAAGTTATAATTTGGAAATCCGGCCGAGATCGGTCGGTTTTTTTATGCACTGCGAAGAAAATGATGAAAACTACCCGTACAGACTTACGCAATCTGGCCATTATCGCCCATGTCGACCATGGAAAAACCACCCTGGTTGATGGGCTCTTACGGCAAGCCAACGTCTTTCATGAGAATAAAATAATTAGGGAACGGGTGCTGGATTCCAACGACCTGGAACGCGAAAAAGGCATCACTATCCTTTCTAAGAACACGGCTATCGAGATCACTGATCCTGAAACCGACCGGATTATAAAGATCAACATTGTCGATACTCCCGGGCATGCAGATTTCGGGGGAGAAGTGGAACGCGTGCTGAATATGGTCGATGGGGTCTTATTGCTGGTCGATGCTGCTGAAGGTCCCCGACCTCAGACCCGTTTTGTACTTCAAAAAGCCCTGGAGCTCGGCCACAAAGTAATCGTGGTCATTAATAAGGTTGACCGCAAACTTGCGGACACCTCCCAGGTCTTAAATGACACCTTTGATTTGTTCATCGAGCTGGGAGCTAGCGAGGAACAGGCAAGTTTCCCCGTGGTGTATGCAATCGCTACTCAGCATCGTGCGGGGCACACTCCAGAAGTAGGTCCAGATCTGCAACCTTTATTCGAGACCATCCTCAAATCCATCCCAGCTCCGGTAGTGAAGATAGATCATTCTCTACAGATGCTGGTAACGTCCCTTGAATATGATAACTTCCGGGGCTCGATTGCCATCGGACGGATTTTTGCCGGTGAGATCAAGGTCGGTGAGCAGGTGGTTTACCTGACTTCAGACTCTACAATCATCCCTGGAGAAATCAGCTACTTATATGATTATCAAGGACTTGACCGCAGGGAAGTGGATCAAGCCCAGGCGGGCGAGATTGTCGCTGTTGCTGGCCTGGAAGGAATCACCATTGGCGATACAATCAGCGATCCCCAAAACCCGATTTCCCTGCCCAGAATAAAGGTGGAAGCCCCCACGGTCCGGATGTCCTTTGGAGTCAACACTTCTCCCTTCTTTGGCAAAGAAGGGACCTGGAAAACATCCCGAAAACTGCGTGAACGTCTATTCCGGGAGGCAAAGAGTAATTTAGCCCTGCGGGTGGAAGAAACAATAAACGCGGATACATTATTGGTTTCCGGACGGGGAGAGTTGCACCTGGCTATCCTAATCGAAACCATGCGTCGCGAGGGCTATGAATTCCATGTCTCACGGCCTGAAGTGATTTTGCAGACCTCTTCTTCCGGCAGGATCCTAGAACCATTCGAGGAGGTCCGGATTGAAATCCACCCCGACGATATTGGCGTGGTTATGGAGTCACTCAATAAACGTCAGGGAGAATTAAAGGAGATGCGGGAGTTAAGCACAGGCACTGTGCTGCTCACTTTCCTGGCGCCCACCCGGGGGATCCTCGGCTTTCGCCACCACTTCCTGACCATGACCAAGGGTACGGGTGTTCTGAATACATCATTCCACAGTTTTGCTCCCCAGGCAGGGTTTGTTGATGCTCGTTCTCACGGCTCGCTGGTGGCCTGGGAAACTGGGACCACAACCACCTTTGGTTTAAAAAATGCTGAGGGTCGAGGCACTCTATTCATCGGGCCAGGCATCGAAGTCTACCGGGGAATGGTTGTGGGTGAAAACCAAAGACCAGACGATATTGAGATCAATGTCTGCAAAGCCAAACACCTGACTAATATGCGGAATAGTATCCGTGAAATTAATCAGCGGCTGGTCACTCCTAGAGAGATGAGTCTGGATCAGTACATCGAATTTCTGGCGGATGATGAATTCCTGGAAGTCACCCCAAAAAACTTACGGATCCGGAAACGAGTCTTGGATCACGGCGCACGCATTCGGGAAGCCAAAAAGGAAGAGGAAAAGGTCAACGGCTGATATTCAATCGGAGACCTCCGAGGTCTCAACGACCTCGGAGGTCGATAACCGGATCTACTGGCAATAATTGAGGGACTTCCGAACCCTGGTATGCCCGACAGCTTGAGAAATTCCAATCCTCTGGCAATCGAACCAACCCGGCTTCTACCGGATTGAGATGAATATATCCGGCAAGTTGCCATAAATAGTCAGTACTCTCAATATGTTTAGCCTGGAATGCACCCTGAAACAAAGGTCCCACACGGTTATATCGATGATTGACGGCTTTTGTATATGAAACCGACAACTTCATCATCGCCCTCGAGACCATCAAAGAGATCTCCGAGGTTTCAACGACCTCGGAGGTCTCTTTTACCACAATCAACAAATGGTAATGGTTTGGCATCAGACAATATGCCCCGATGTTTGCCACTGGCATTAAATATCTTTGAATATTCCATAGAAAGTGGGCATAATTATCATCATCAAAGTAGATCAACTCGCGGTTTACACCCCGATTGTAAAAATGGTAATACTCACCTGGACAAAAGGTTAGATATCTTCTCGGCATAATCACCCCCTGGTTATTTGCCAGTATTCATAATTCTGCGTTCGATGCAAATTACATTATAACATTTCCCATTCAACCTCGGAGGTCGTACCGACCTCCGAGGTTGAATGCTGTTAAGGTTCCTTCGTTGCAACGACTTCCCCTGCATGATAGAATAACAAGACAACAGCGCTTAATCTTATGGGAAGCACCAATTATGTCCAACATGGTTGAAGTGGTCATCGACAGCATCCGGGTCAGCTTGATGTCCCAGCAGCGGGTGGTCATCCTGCGCGAGCTGAATTCTGACCGCTACTTGCCGATTATGGTCGGAGTCTACGAGGCGGAACATCTCACCCTGGCTCTCCAGGAAGTGGAAGTATCCCGACCGCTAACTTACGACCTGTTTGTCAATATTCTGGAATCGATCGACGCCCAGGTCATCCATGTGGAAGTTGTTTCCCTGAAAGATGAGACCTATTTCGGCAATATCGCTGTCAGCATCAATGGCGCCCAACACAATATCGACTCCCGCCCTTCGGATGCCATGAATCTGGCCATCCGGACGCAAGTACCGATTTTTGTCTCCGAAGCTGTGCTGGAAGAAGCTGGATTATTCCCTGAAGATGATCTCTCCGAAACTGGTCCGGATGAGGAGTTGGAAACGGAGCGGCTTTCAGTATTTGAAAACTATCTGGACAAAATTGCCCCTGATAAGCCTGCTCCTGACCAGGACGAAGAAGAAAATCTGGACGATGATTAAAACTGGGGCTTCTCCCCCATCATATCAGGCAGAAGAGATTATCATTATTCACCGGCATTCCGGTTTACAATACAACTAACTCAAACTAAGAAAAGAATCCCCCGCCATGACTGAAGCTGTCCAATTTGAAGCCGCTCCTGAATCCTCCGGACCCAAGATGGTTCCCCACAGCCGCGAAGCAGAAGAAGCGGTCATCGGAGCTGTGCTCATCAATCCCGAAGCCTATTATGACGTCGCCCAATTCCTGCAGCCAGATGATTTTTATATTCACCGCAACCAGTGGATCTGGCAGGCCTTTATCGCCCTGCATGACCGAAACGAAGCAATAGACTTTGTTACCGTCACCGAAGAACTGGACCAGATGGGACACTTGGCAGATATAGGCGGAGCGGCTTATATTACCAAATTAATCAACAACGTCCCCTCCTCCCTGCATGCCGAAGCTTACGGGCGCCGGGTAGAGGAAACCGCTATCCGCCGCCGCATGCTAACCGCAGCAAACCGGATCGCCAAATTGGCCTACGAGGAAAACCTCAGTCTGGATACGGTGATGGACGATTCCGAGAAGGCGGTTTTTAACGTCAGCGAACGCCGATTAACCCGCGACCTCCAGCCCATCCGCGCTGTCCTTAGTGATTATTTTGACCGCATCGAAGATCTCTCCCAGAGGGATGATGACCTGGTAGGCGTGCCAACCGGCTTTTTTGACATCGATAGAATGCTGGGTGGCCTGCAACCTTCAGACCTGTTGATTATCGCCGGGCGTCCCGGGATGGGAAAAACTGGTTTCTGCCTTTCCGCGGTGAAAAATGCCGCTTTGATCCATAAAAAACATGTCGCGGTGTTTTCCCTGGAAATGTCCAACGAACAGCTGGTTCAGCGTCTGATCGCCCAGGAAACCGGGATCAACTCCACTCGGCTGCGATCCGGAAAGTTAAATCCCGACGAGTGGTTGCTGTTCACGCAAGCGATTGAAGTATTGACTGATACCCATATTTTCCTGGATGACACCCCCGCTCTCACTCCACTGCAGCTGCGGACAAAATGCCGCCGGCTGCACCTAGAATATAAATTGGATCTGATCGTCGTAGATTACCTGCAGCTGATGGGCGGGGATATCCGTTCCAATAACCGCGTCCAGGAAGTTTCTGATATTTCCCGCAATATGAAAATTTTAGCAAGGGAGCTAAACGTACCGGTGCTTGCTGCCGCCCAGCTATCCCGGGCCGTTGAGCAGCGATCAGATAAACGCCCGGTGCTGTCCGACCTTCGAGAATCCGGCAGCCTGGAACAGGATGCTGACATCGTCATGTTCATTTACCGACCCGAGGTCTACGAGGAAGACTCAAGCCACCAGAATCTGGCTGAGATACTCATCTCCAAACACCGTAATGGTCCCACAGGCGAAGTTCAGCTGGTCTTCCGCAAGAACCTGGCTAAATTTGAAAACGCTGCCACCCGGGATATTGATCTCTCACAGGTGACCTAATGGGATTTGACGGCTTTCCCCCTGGAAAAATAAATACCACCCGGATTCCAACCCTGTTCTTTAAAGAACTGCTGCCGCAAATTGATGACCTGGACGAGTTAAAGGTCACCCTTTATGCGCTGTGGCAAATCACCCGCCTGGAAGGGGAAGTCAGATTTTTAAAGGAAGAAGATTTTAGCGGAGATCCGATCTTTATGGCAGGCATGGGCGCCACGACCGCCGCTCAGCAGCGCGCGGTTCGCGCGGGGCTGGAGCTGGCGGTGAACCGCGGCACCTTGCTGAAGACATCAGTTGCTGACAAGGACGATCAGCTGGAAATTTACTTTTTCAACTCCCCCAGAGGACAGGCCGCGGTCCAATCCGTCGCAGACGGATCGTGGCGCCCCTCTAATGGAAGCGGTCCCTCTCCAACATTAAGTGTGGAGCAGCCAAACATTTTTCAGCTCTATGAGGAAAATATCGGACCCTTAACTCCTCTAATTGCGGATACACTCCGGGAAGCAGAAAAGACTTACCCTGAAGACTGGATTCGGCAGGCTTTGGAAATCGCAGTCCAGAATAATGTCCGGAAATGGAATTATGTAGAAGCCATCTTACGCAGTTGGCAGGACGGTGGAAGATATGAGCGACAAGATAGAAGACATACTAAAAAAGACCGCCGAAGGTACCTCGAAGATGAGTTCGCAGAATTCATCGAAGATTGATTCAAGCGCGGCTTCCTATGCCGGAGATCCAGAATGTGAGATCTGCGGTGGCGTAGGCTACCTCCGGCGTGATTTGCCGGTAGGTCATCCCGATTTCGGCCGGATTCGGGTTTGCAGCTGCCGGGAAGGTCAGTTAAAACAGCAAGCTCGGAATGATCTTTACAAAATGAGCAATCTTAACGAGCTCGCCCATCTGACCTTTGAAAATTTTGAACCTCGGGGACAAATTGGAATGGGCCCTGCCCAGGCAGATTCCCTGGAACTGGCCTATAACTATGCCCGCCAATTCGCCGGAAAACTGGAGGGTTGGCTGGTACTTCAGGGACATTACGGATGCGGAAAAACCCACCTGGCAGCGGCTGTCGCCAATTTCGTAGTTGACATAGGGGTCCCCACCCTGTTTTTGACTGTACCCGATCTGTTGGACAGCCTGCGGTTTTCCTACAACAATCCCGAGTCCAGTTTTGAAGAGCGCTTTGATGATATCCGGCGCTCCCCTCTCTTGATCATGGATGACTTCGGGACTGAAAATGCCACCCCTTGGGCGCAGGAAAAATTGTTCCAGATTCTCAATTACCGCTATATCAACAATCTTCCTTTATTGATCACCACCAACCTTTCTCTGAATCAGCTAGAAGGCCGCATTCGCTCCCGGCTGCAAGATCCTGAACTGGTCACCATAGTAAAGATTTTCGCACCTGATTATCGCCGCCCATCAGACGATACAGGGCACTCCGAACTCTCCTCCCTGGCACTGCTGGGGAAGTATACCTTTGGTAAATTTACGCTCAGGGAAAATGAAAACCTGGAGAAAGAAGAGCGGAAAAAATTAGAGAGCGCGTTTAAAGCAGCCCAGAAATACGCCGAAAAACCCCGGGGTTGGCTGGTCTTTCAAGGTGATAATGCAAATGGGAAAACCCACCTGGCCGCAGCTATCGCCAATTACCGTACTGGGGAAGGTATTCCCCCGCTCTTTATCATGGTCCCTGATCTGCTGGATCATCTTCGGGCAACCTTCAGCCCGGAGAGCACTATCAGCTATGACCGCCGCTTTGATGAAGTGAAAACCGCTCCCCTGCTGGTGCTGGATGACCTGGGCACTCAATCAATGACCCCCTGGGTGAAGGAAAAGCTCTATCAGCTCTTTAATTACCGCTACAACGCCGAACTCCCCACCGTGATCACCACTGCAGATACCCTCAGCGAAATTGATCCCCGGATCCGGAGCCGTATGCTTGATCACCGCATCTGCCGTATATATGCCATTACTGCGCCGCCCTTTCGCGGTGGAGATAGGTGAGAGTATTCAGTATGTGCCGTCACCCCCTCGCCTGTCCTGAGCGGAATAAAGTGAAGTCGAAGGGCTAAGTCACCCCGTCACTGAGTCGCAATCTCCCCCCCTCACCTGTCCTGCCTGTCCTGAGTTTATCGAAGGGCCAAGTCTCCCAAGACCCTGGTATTTTATTTCCCCACCTGCTAACCTTCCAACTTTAAACCTCTTAACACATATCATACGCTACCGCTCTAATAACGTGTACTATTTTGATTTGGGAGCTAATTAGGTAAAAGTTGATTATATAGATTTCTTACTATTCCCTAGAATATTTACGCTACAATGACAATTAAAGTTAGTTAATTTAAAGGAGTAGAAGCATGGCAAAAAAGAATGTAATCGTCAAAAGTGAGCTTCGAAAGACGCTTCCCGAAGTTGCTTCCTTTCTCCGGGAATTAGCGGACAAAGTAGAGACCGGCAAGGTCACCCTGGTGCAAGCTGGACAGGATGTCACGGTAGAATTGCCGGACTCAGTAGATTTTGAGTTGGAATACTATGAGCAAGCCAAGAAAAATGGTCTCAAGAAGCAGTTGGAAATTGAACTTGAGTGGGTTGAGGGGGAAAAGAAACACCAATCAGTCACCTTGGGATAAATGACTTTAGGCTCAAAGACACGCCGTCAGATTGACGGCGTTTTTTATTCCCTGCCGTGTACATCCTAAATAATTCGTCAGTTAAGCACAGGCACTAAAGATGCCCTCTGGGGTATATTACAATCAGGGTATAGCTTAGCAGATCAGGAAACCAACCTCGAGCGGAATACTGGAAATGGAACTCTCTCAAATCTCATATAACAGAGTAATTCGATCAGAAAAAGAAGCGAATAAATATTATTCCCGCTTGAGTCCTATTTATGACTTTCTGGCTGCCAGTGAAAAGAAATTTGTCAACCGGGGTTTGGCACTATTAGCTCCCTCGGGAGGCGAATCCATTCTGGAGATCGGCTTTGGTACCGGATACGCTCAATTATTTATTGGTCGGGCTGTCCAGGGAGGGCTGAGCGCTGGGCTGGACCTGTCTGAAGGCATGAGCCGAATAGCCCAGAACAATGCAGTTAAAGCAGGTTTTACGGACCAGATCAGCTTAATCCGCAGCAACACCCTGCCAATGCCTTTTCTGGGGAAGATTTTTGATGGAATTTTTTCGAGTTTTACTCTGGAACTATTTGATTCACCCCAGATACCTCTTGTGCTTAAGGAATGCCGTCGGGTACTAAAACCAGGCGGCAGGTTGGTGGTAGTTTCGCTTTCAAAAGACCAACCCCTGCCCTGGATGGGCCGATTGTATGAATCGCTGCATACCCGGTATCCCTGGCTTCTTGACTGCCGTCCGATCCCTGTCCGTGCGCTGATTTCTGATGCGGGATATGAGATCAAACAAACTCAGGAATCCAACATGTGGGGACTTCCGGTGAGCATTCTCTTAGCTGTTTAGTTTGAAGAATGAGTTCAATTCTAAAACCTGGATACCCCCGTTGTTCAATGAAAATTAATCCAAAAACTGCTCTATTGGATATTCAGAGCAGTTTTGTCTAGTATCTGTGCCCCCACGGAGATTCGAACTCCGGTCTTGACCTTGAAAGGGTCATGTCCTGGTCCCCTAGACGATGGGGGCTTGTTCTGGTTTATTAAGATACTCTTGCGAACGGCAAAAATTTTACCATTCCCTCTGGGTCAGGTCAACCCTAAATGCCCTTCGGTTCCTTTGACGCCTGACTTATGTGTCCCCGTTTTTTCGCAGACTGTGAGTAAAAGTTGCGATATGTTTGCGGGCGATCAACAACGCCTCGCTTTTAATTTCCAACTCAGGATATACAATCGACCGTACTGTTCCATCAAAAATTGGCAGGTACTCCCAGGTCCCCCCAGACATCAACGCGGTGAAATCAAACCGTCCCGGCCATTCCAAAGTACCTTCATACTCATAAAAGGAATCTGTAATGGCAATATTGAAGGCATTTACGTTTTCATAACCCGAGCGCGTGATTCCTTTTGGTCCAATATCCTGACGACGTCTTAAACTAGCGCAGTGAATTTTATCCTTCACCAGTCGAATATCTTCCAGTTTCTGCACCAAAAAATCGGGGTCATGAATGCGTCCTAAGCTGGCATCCATGATTGTCATGAACGAACTGGTTGGATCAGTGAGCAATCCGTTCAATCCGGAATTGCTGACCTTTACAGAACCGGCAATCCGGTAACCTGTCGTCAACACATGGACGGGGATGATGCGTTTTGTTAATTCCCGCTGTGTCATACCCTAACTCCCGGATAATACCTACTTCCCCATCTCCTGAAGGTGATTGACCAATTCTGGCAAACATAGACGCAGAATTAACACCATCCTGTCTGGATCTGGTGTTTTTCGATACTTGATACCTGCCTTGTATGATAACAGAAACATCCTTAATTCAGGAGTTTTCCGCTTTCTATTTGTCTTTTACTTTGCCGTTTACCGTAACTGGCCTGTATCTCAAGACCCAAAAGCAGTTTAGGGTACTTGTACTTGTTTAATCTGATGCCAGGACAGGATTTGTCCCATTAATCAGTCCCCATGAAGACGGAGGCCAGTAGACAACCAGCGCTTCCCCAATTACGTTGTTCATAGGAACCGTTCCCCAGGTATGGGAATCGGAGGAATTGTTCCTGTTATCTCCTAAGACAAACAAGGTGTTTTCAGGAACATCCCACTCGCCTTCATACTTTGGTTCCATAATGAGATACGGCTCCGATAATATGATATCGTTGACATAAACATTCCCATCTTCGATCAGGATTTGATCCCCCGGCAAACCAATCACCCGCTTGATATATTCCTGGGTGATGTTTCGTGGAAAATCGAAGACAACTACATCTCCGCGTTCTGGTTCACCAAATCGATAATTAATTTTACTGACAATCACAAATTCACCGTGATGCAGGTTGGGTTCCATGCTCGACCCGTCAATTCTTATCCTGGCTGATACGGCGTTGATGAGGAAAAACAGCACCACAGAAAGCAGCAGGGTTTCTAGGATGTCTATTAATATACCTAGTAAATTTTGTTTTTCAGGTATTTGTTCTTCGCTCTCGGTGGATAGAGGGTCAAATTCAATAGTCATTTTGTTATTTCACCAATTATTGTGTGTCAGATTATATAATCCCTGTCCATTAAGGGCAAGGGGGAAGGAAAACACTACCGAGATGATTTAATTGCCTAGATTCCCCTCACGCCAGGCATTTTATTATATTCTGAAACTATATAGGGGGAATCCTATCTGCCTCGGAGAATAATCCTAATTGGTGTTCCGATAAATGGCACCTGCTCTCGAATTTGATTTTCCAGGTATCTCAGGTAGGTAAAATGAGCTAGTTTTGGATCGTTCACATGCAGCAAGAAGATGGGAGGGTCATTTCTTACTTGAGATCCATAGTATATTTTCAGGTGTTTGCCCGCTTTTGAGGGTGCCGGATGTTTATCCTGCGCATGCTGAACAATCCGGTTAACTTGTGACGTTGGCAGCCTGACCAGTCTTTCCTTCTGGACCTCTAAAGCCAGCGGCAGAACCTTGTCAACCCGTTTACCTGACAATGCTGAAGTGAACAGGATTGGCACATAATCCATAAAATTTAATTCAAAGCGGACAAACTTGGTAAATTCAGCCATGGTATGAGTGTCTTTTTCAATTAAATCCCATTTATTAATAATAACGACAACACTTTTCCACTCATCAAGGATATAGCCTGCGATGTGTGTGTCCTGGGATTTAATTCCTTCGTAGGCATCTACTACCAGCAGCGCCACATCAGACCGTTCGATAGTCTTCATAGCTCTTAACACGCTGAACTTTTCTACCCCGGGGTCAATGCTCCCGCGTTTACGAATTCCCGCGGTATCGATAATCGTGATTGGAACCTCGTTATATATCAGGCGGGTATCAATTGAGTCCCGGGTAGTCCCCGGAATGGAGCTCACTATTACCCGATCTTCACCCAATATTTTATTCAACAAACTTGATTTTCCCACATTGGGTTTCCCAACAATAGCGATCTTTACAGATGTATCCTCTTCTTCTTCACCCCCCTCCGGAAGCAGTTGAATCAATTCGTCCAGCATATCTCCAGTTCCGGATCCATGAATGGCTGAGACAATGTGCATTGATTTAAAGCCCAGTTCATAAAATTGAACTGCGTTTTGCCGGACCTGATCACTTTCACACTTGTTGACTACCAACAAAATGGGGGGGAAAGGTTCTCCATCCCTCATCTGTTGAGCTTTTCTTAAGGAGTAGGTTATTTCCCGATCCGCCGGCGTTACACCGGATTGTCCATCTACTGTAAACAGAATTGCGTCAGCTTCCTGAATCGCCATTTCCGCCTGCGTCCGGATTTGTTCAATGAATTGGTGGGAACCTATGGATAAGGGTTCCTGGTTCTTCCCCGGACCTACCTGGGTTGGATCCAATCCCCCGGTATCGATGATATCAAAAACTACCCCAGTCCACTCAACTTCTGTGATCAGGCGGTCTCTTGTGGTTCCAGGAATATCATCGACTATAGCCATCCGTCGTTCAGCCAGGCGATTAAAAAGGGTGCTTTTGCCCACATTTGGGCGACCAACGATGACAACAACTGGTTTCTGCATAAGCTTTCAGATGATGAATGGGGGTAATTTAGGGGACAGTCGTGCTTGCTGAACCTTGCTCGATTACAATTTCAACCGTCGTCGGGGAGATATCTTCCCAGATTATATCCTCTGGAAGAATTTCAACCGTCGGCGTCACAGTATGAACACCAATTCCAAGATTTGTCAGGTCAACAACAACCCTGATATCACGCAAGGTAAGATTGTCCAGGGTCGGAACCGGACCAGAGACTCGAATACTGACCTGCAATGGGGAAACTACAGCCGATAAACCGGGGAAGAGACCGATAATCTCTATCTCCCGCGAGATGGACATATTGGTTACTAGCGCGGTGACATTGACTTGTACAAGGACTGTTGGATCTCCTACCACTGTAACACCCTCAGGCAGATCCAACTCCAGGATAGTTTCCAGGTATCCGTCAACCCCTGTTAAATCAAGCGGTTTGGTATTTACATAACCGGGAAGTTGTTCAACCAATTGGGGATTTTCTGAAAAAACCATCACTGTCGGCGGTGCAGGGGTGATGCTGGTAAACCGGTAGCCGGGTTCGACGACGCCCTCTGTGGTCACGTTGACCGCCACGTTTCTGTATCCCCCCTGAAGGCTGATTTCCTGGTCCACCCGGACAGTATCTGGGGTCAGTGTGATAGCATCCACCAAGTCACCATATTTATCCTGAGCCTGGAGGGTTATTTCGTCTGAAATCGTTCCGCTCGCGTCTGATATATCTAAAATCCCAACCACAGCCACAACATCATTCACCTTCGTTTCTTGTCCTGTGACAGTAGCTAAAACTTCGTCCCATTCCAGTCCGCTTGTTTTATATCCAATGGCGGGATCACCCTCTACCTGAATAGAGATTGTAAATGTTTTTGAGATCAAGTTGCTGACTTTTAGTTCAAGATACTTAGGACTTTGCTCCAGGATCCTGATCGGTTTGACCTGATCGGGAATCCTCACCTGGACAGGAAATAAATAGGTCCCCGCCACAATATCGGTAAGGTCAATATAAGCTGTAAGAGGATTGTCTTCTTCGAGCTGTTGAATGATGCTTTGCGGGGCCAGTATCTTCAGAGTAACTGTCTCCGGCAGGGTATCAACAATAGCGATGTCTGTTGCTGGCTGAATCACTTCTAAGGGAACGGTCAGTTCTACTTCAATATTCGGGTTGGTTGATGTAACAGCAGAAGTCCAGATTACGATCGCCAATAAAAGCGACAGGATCAACGAAGTAAGATTTCTGCCCAACCAGCGTAAAAACCTCATTTAAAAATTCCTTGGAAATTGCTAAGTAATCGAGCGAAAAGTGATTTTGAAGATAGGTCTGGCTGGAAAAATCCGTTCAATTTACCCTGAAGTTCATCCAGCGGCACATATTTATCAATTTTCCCGTTATAAGCGAGGGAAACAATTCCTGTCTCTTCCGAGATCACAACCGCGACAGCATCGCTCTCTTCTGCAACACCCAAAGCTGCTCGGTGCCTCAATCCCATGGAGCGTTCCGGCGATTCTTCCAGCACCCCGCTGGAGGAGAGAGGAAGCACACAACCAGCGGCAGCAATTACATCCTCAGTAATGATAATTGCTCCGTCATGCAGTGGTGTTTTTGGATAAAAAATCTGGATCAGCGTCTCCGGGTTTACCGTTGCCCCCAGGCGCACACCGGTTTCAATATAGGCCTGGAGGGAATCCAGTCTGGAAAATACAATCAATCCTCCGTATTTCCTTTCAGCGATTCGTCTTGATGCCTGCACAACATTTAGAATGATCCGTTCCATTTCCGTGGATAAATTATCCTGGGCTAAGATTGACCCTGTCCTTCCTAGCCGTTCCAATACCCGCCGGATTTCAGGAGCAAAAATTACCGGGATAGCCAGAAGCATTGTTGGCAGTGTATTTGCGATCAACCAGGAAAACGCAGGCAGTACCCGAAGGCTGGAGAGCAAGCTGATGACAACAATTAAGAATAAAACACCCCGCATCAGAACCAGCGCTTTGGTATCCCTCAGCATGTAGAGCAAAAAGAACACAACTACGGCTACAAGGAGGATATCAACAACGCTGAGCCAATTTGCCCGCTTGAATATAAACAGCAAATAATTCCAAAGATTTATAATCACTATCTTATACCTGAAACAATATTGTATTTACTGCATAGGACGCAAGATCCGGTCCTTTCTGAGCTGTTTAAACAACAGGACGGTTCCGGGAGGCATGGATTCCATCACTGCATTTTGCCAGGCTTTCACCTGAAGATCTTTTACTGTCCGGGCCTGGTACCCCAAGGTGCTCCACAGATTCTCATGTTGAGCCAGTGCGGGGGGGAGGAAAAGCAGCGCCGCCTCGCTCTGAAGCTCTTTAGAAGATTCTTCCACGTAATTCATCAGTGCTTCTAAACCTTTCTGGATTGCCAGCCCCTGATTTAATATGACATCATCCACCCGGGTAATCAGGTTTTCCACCTGCCAACCCAGCAGCCCGATAATCTCCTCATCAGAAAGCAGCAGCATATATGCCTTTTCGCCGAATGCTGCCATGATGTCATCCTTGGTCATCTTCTTTTTGGTGCGGCTATGTTGACTCATGTAGCTTGCAATCTGCTCGGCGGATTCAGGAGTTGCCCTGCGGACATCCAGCTTGCCATAGGATTTACTGGGAAGCGGTTTAAAGTCCGGCTCTTCCTGCGTGATGACCTGCCACGCATCATATACCTGTTTCCATGTCTTTTCAAATGAACCGTTATTTTCAATTACCACATCTGCCTTGGTAAGTATTGCTGTTGCCGGCAGCTGGGCATTGATTCTATCTTCCGCTTCTTGTTTGGTCAGATTCCGTTTATCTATCAGGCGCTCAAGCTGCAGATCAGTGGGCGCCATTGTGACCCAAACCTGATCACACAAACTGTTCATTTCCGACTCCAACAGTTTGATCGCTTCAATCACTATTACCCGGTGGGAAGATTTTTTTACCAGGACATCCAGCGCCTGCCTGACCAGGGGGTGAATGATTGTTTCCAGGCGAAGCATCGCGTCTGGATTCTTAAACACCACTTCACCGAGTTTGGCACGATCGATTTCTTCATTTGCCCCCAACACCCATCGCCCGAACGTATCAATGACGGGTTGATAGCCAGGAGAAGACTTCATAATGGCGCGGTGCGACAGTACGTCTGCATCAATTCCATACGCGCCCAAATGCTCGAGCATCTTCCGTACGACACTCTTCCCGGTGGCAATATTGCCCGTCAACCCGATGGCATATTTTCCTCGCCAGGCACTCATAATCCCTCCTAACTGATTTGAGTCATCGGTCTCAGTCAATCTACATTGTAGTTTGGTATTGAAAGAATGTCAATTAAATCATGAAGATAAGCATTAAAAAAAATAAAACCTTCCACATGAAATCATTGTGGAAGGTTATGGGTCTGCGTTTCTGGTTAACTAAATTTTTCTGCAAAATGGCAGGCGACAGTATGCCCGGGATCAATTTCTCTCAATTCTGGTTCATCCTGGCCGCAAATACTTTCCGCATAGGGACAACGGGGATGAAAATGGCAGCCAGGAGGAGGGTTGATCGGGCTTGGAATCTCACCTCTTGGGAGTGGTTGATTTCGGCGACGAAGGGGATCTGGAATTGGGACAGCAGCCATGAGTGCCTGAGTGTATGGATGGAGAGGGTTCCCATAAATCGAAGAAAGATCACTCACCTCGACCAATTTACCGAGGTACATGACTCCAATTCGATCACAAATATATTTCGCTGTAGCTAAATCATGGGTGATGAATAGATATGTTAGATTGTGTTCATCCTTTAGGGTTATCATTAATTCTAGGAGAAGAGCTCTGACAGACACATCAGCCATCGCTATAGGTTCATCCGCCAGGATCAGGTCAGGTTCAGTTACAAGAGCTCTTGCAATGACTACTCTTTGGCGCTGTCCACCACTGAGTTGGTGCGGGTATTTATTGAGGAATATTTCGGGAGGACTCAGGCCAACATCATCCAGTATGGCAGAAATAATACTTTCCTTATCTTTTAACTTTTCCGGTTGGTGAATTTGAAGTGGATGAGATATCGCATCTAATACAGTCATCCTTGGATTTAGCGATGCCATCGGATCCTGGAATATAACCTGCATGCGTGCTCTGAGCAATCTCAATTCTTCCACCGAGATGGTGGAGAGATCAATTTTATCAAATATCACCTTTCCATCAGTCGGTTCTAACAGCCGTAACGCAAGACGTCCTACAGTAGTCTTGCCTGATCCACTTTCACCAACAAGGCCAAACACTTCCCCGCGCTTGATGTCAAGACTCACTCCATCAACCGCCTTAACAAACTCTGGCTCTCCGCGGGCGAGCAGGTTGTCAAGGATTCCCTGGCGAACAGAAAACCATTTTGTCACATTTTTTAATGATATGAGTACAGAGTTTTCGTTTCCATTACTCATAAGCTGCTACCTATTACACGACTGGGATTATCCGGTTTCTCCTGATAAAGCCAGCAGGATACAAAATGCCCATCTTTTTCTAACCGAAAAGTTGGAGAAATCCTCTCACAAATATCCATCGCCTTCGGGCAACGCGGGTGGAATCGACATCCACTAGGGGGGTTCAATAAATTTGGGGGTTCTCCAGACATTTTATATAGGGTTTCTCCCTCTTCGTGTTTGATGTTTGGGACTGATTTCATCAATCCTTGGCTATAGGGATGGAGAGGGTTTTCGAATACTTCATACACAGTACCTAACTCTACTATATGACCAGCATACATGACTGCCACCCGATCAGCGAGCTCAGCCACCACACCGATGTTGTGCGTGATAAGGATGAAGGTCAGGTCGAATTCATCGCGCAGCTCACGCAGCAGGTCAAGGAACTGTGCTTCGACAATGACATCGAGAGATGTTGTCGCCTCATCCGCAATAATGAGATCGGCGTTTAGTGCCAGAGCCAGCGCAATCATGACTCGCTGGCGCATCCCGCCACTCAGTTGGTGAGGATAATCATCGATCCGCTCGGGGCGGATACCCATCCGGTCAATTAGTTCCTCAGCACGCGCTCGAGCCTCTTTCTCGCCACTATACATCTCGTGTGTATGCATCGCCTCAATTAAGTGGTCGGCGATATTTTGCACCGGGTTTAGAGACGTCAGCGGATCCTGGAAGATCATCCCAATGCGGCTGCCTCGGTACTTGCGCATCCTTGAGTTGCTTAAGGTCATCAAATCGAGACCATCGAATAATAATTTACCGGAGGTGATCCTTCCCGGCGGCTCGATCATCCTGAGGAGTGCTTTTCCCAGGGTGGATTTACCACACCCCGATTCACCTACTAGTCCCAGCACTTCTCGCTTCTGGATATCAAATGAAATATTTTCGACAGCCTTCAATGCCCCCAGCCTGGTTTCATACTCGACATTTAGGTCTTGGATACTATAGAGATAATCGTTTGTCATCATAAATATTAATTATCCGAAAGCCTGGGATTAAGGATTTCGCTCAAACCTTCGCCTAACAGGCTAAAACCAACGGCTACAAGTGAAATTAATATACCGGGGAAGGTTATCATCCACCACCGGCCGGCGACAATAAATTGATGACCTTTACTCAGGTCATACCCCCAATCAGGCACATCGGGAGGTAGGCCAAGTCCTATGAAACTGAGTCCAGCTTCAGTGAGGATCGCGTCGGCAACATTTAATGAAAAGACAACCACGACAGAAGCAATCACGTTTGGAAAGATATATCGGGTAAGTATTTCCCATGACTTGGCACCCAGGCTGTAAGCGGCCTCCACATATAATTCTTCCTTGACCGAAAGCACTTGTCCGCGAACGACACGGAAGAATGTCGGAATATATATCACTGATATCGCCACCGCGACATTAAGCAAACCTGGCCCGAGCATCGTCGCCATGGCAATAGCCAGGAGCAACCCGGGGAAGGCGTAAAGGCTGTCCATCACCAAGGAAAGAACACGGTCTAATCCTCCGGCGGTAAAGCCTGAAAGCAGCCCCAGCGAAATGCCAATCGTTGAAGATAGCAAAGCTGATGTAATTGCAACGCCAAGTACTGTGCGTGCTCCCCAGATCAATCGGCTGACAATGTCCCTCCCCAGGTTATCAGTCCCAAGGGGGTACTTGCGACCAAGCCCATCCTGAACGACCTGCAATTCCGGCTGGGTCTGTATAATTTCTGGCACAAGTTCCTGATCGATGAAGATCAAATCGACCTCTCTGTTTAATAATCCAGTTATCATTGCACCTTGATCTTGGAATCGTTCCCAGTCGAGTTCGAGCTCTTTTACCAGATTCATCCCATTTTTATTTCTTTGTACGCCGATGGTGAATCCCTCCAATGTTCCTGCATACATCAGAGGATCCTCTCCGGACCGGCTCAAGACAGATTGGATCCCTCCGCCGGGGGGTGTAAATGCAGCCCCGATGAAGTCGTTCGGATCATGAGGTGAAATCCAAGGAGCTAAGATTGTGATGGTCGCCATGACAACGAGGATTACCCCTCCAATTACTGTGATATACCATTCCGTGCCATACCAGATTCTCCCCCGCCAAAAGCGACGCAGGAGACCAATATTTTCATCGACCAAAGGTTTACGGTTCGTCTTGTTGTCTTCAACAATAATTTCAGACATGATTAATACCTGATCCGAGGGTCCAGGAACCCATAAATTATATCAACAACTAAGCTGAAACCCGAAACAAGAAGCGCAAAGAAAAGAATGCTTCCTTGAACGGTTGAAAAATCTCTATCGTAGATCCGATCGACAACCAAGCGTCCCAATCCCGGCCATGAGAAGGTGGTTTCCGTCAGAATAGCTCCGGCAAGGAGCAGGGCAAACTGTAATCCAAGCAGTGTAACAATAGGAATAAAAGCATTTCGAAGACCGTGTTTATAGACTAGCACCCGTTCCCGAATGCCGCGTGCACGACCAGCAATAATATAATCCTTCTCCAGCACTTCCAGCATATTCGCCCGTGTCAATCGCGTGAAGATGCCCGCCAGGATCAGGCCAAGCGTAATCGAAGGCAGAATAAGATGTCGAAGAGCATCTCCCAGCAATCGCATATCCCCCATTAAGATCGCATCCACGGTGTACATCCCCGTGATTATACGATCGGGTGTCATCCCGGGATCCAGCCGCCCTGCCACGGGCAGCCAGCCAAATTGAGCTCCGAAGGTCATCTGGAGCATAATGCCCAGCCAGAAGATTGGAAGGGAATATAAAATGATGCTCATGACCCTGATGGTATAATCGGCGCCGGTTTTCCGGTGTTGGGCGGCAAAGGCACCCGACAGGATTCCAACACTGGTGGTCACAGTCATGGAAAAGAGGGCAAGTTCCACCGTGGCCGGGAAGAACGTTTTAATCTCGTCAACAACAGGAATCGAGCGCGTCATCGACTCGCCCAGATCAAAACGCAACACACCCAGGATGAAATCAAAATACTGGACATGAAGCGGCCGATCCAAACCCAAAACAACCCGGAAGGCTTGCAGCTGTTCTTCCGAAGCTCCTTCGCGCATAATCGCCAATGCTGGATCCCCCGGTAACACGCGCATGACGAAAAACACCATCGAGATCAAAATGAGGACCATCGGGATGGTTAATAAAACACGGATCAGAATGTAACGACGAAGTCCTGGCGACATCTTTAGCTCACCTGTATTGCTGATTTTATCGTAATATGAATCGTGATTTTGTGCTGGTAAAGAAAAAGGGGCTTGAATATCGTAAATCTGGTATTCGAGCCCCTTTCTTCATACATGGGTCATAACATCAGACTACTAATTTACTTTTCGAGCAAGAAGTAGTGCAGGTTTGCAATCGGATCAAGCACAACGCCTGAGACGCCATCAGCGTAGGCAATCAGCAGTTTACCCTGACCAAGGGGTACGAAGGGGCTCTCTGTCACCCAGAAATCCTGGACTTCTTCGAGGATCCCTATCCGCGTTGCCTCATCCAGCTCAGTTGCCTGTGCGTCAAGCAAGGCATCCATCTCTGGATTGTTGTAATATGAGCCTGACCACGAAGCGGGAGAGTGCGCAAAGTCCATAGTGTAGTTGCTGGGATCCATATAATCGGGATACCAACCGAGCAAAGAGACCGGCAGTTCGCCGGCGCGACCTGCGTCACGGTAGGCTGCCCACTCCAGGAAGTTGAGGGTCACTTGAACAACACCGCTTGCTTCAAGTTGATTCTTGATGATAGCTGCCACATCCGGCTCTGTATCGCCGTAGTGCGTGGGGGAATACCAGAGGTCCATGACCAGTGGATTCTCCTCCGTGAAACCAGCTTCTGCCAGCAGTGCCTTACCGGCTTCTACATCCTCAGTTCCCTCGTAGGTGGGCTTGAAGCCCAGGAACCCTGGCGGGACCATGGAGTAGAGCGGCACCTTAATGCCCTGCCAACCCAAGTCGGCCAGTTCTTCACGATTAAGAAGCTGTGCCAGGCCCAGGCGGACATTGGGATTATCATAGGGTGGCTCCGTTGCGTGATAGACGATATAGCGAATCTCGGTTGAGCTAGCTGTTTCCGTGGTGATTCCATCCACTGCTGTCAACGCATCGAAGTCGGCGGGGGAGAGACTCTTCCAGGCGGCATCGATCTCGCCATTCTGCAAGGCCAAGGCCATAGTAGGCGAATCGGCATAGTAGCGTACAACAACCTTGTCGCTCTTCGGGGGATCGCCATAGTAGGTCTCGTTCTTCTCGAAGATCAGCTCTTCGCCCTCGGTGAAGCTTGTGATTACATAAGGTCCAATTCCGCAGGCTGTATTGGTTGTGCTAGCCTCAGTCGCCGAATGCTGATTGGGGTTGATGATCTTCCAGGGATTGGTGGCGATCAGCTGCAGTGTGTAGGCATAGACAGCATTAAAGGTGACCTTCACAGTCATATCATCGATCTTCTCAACACCCGATGCATAAGCGGTGTAGAGAAAGCCGGCGTTCTCACCGAGTAGTGCATCGATGGCCGCGATTCGATCGAAGGTGAAGACAACTGCATCAGCATTGAAGGGTGTCCCATCTGGGAAAACGACGCCTTCGCGCAGTTTAAAGGTATACTCAAGCCCGTCGTCGCTGACGGTGTAGCTCTCCGCCAGCGCTAATTCGAGCTCGTCAGCCGTGCCTGGCGTTACATTGAGCAAGCCATCGGCACATTGGTGGGAGATCTCCCAGTCGTGGAAGCTGTAGACCCAGGCCGGCTCAAAGCTAGACCAACTATCGGTTGTGCCGAGGATAAATGGGTCAGCTTCCACAACAACGACTTCTTCGGTCGGTTCAGGTTCCTGCGCACAGGCACCCAAGATCAGGGCGCTGAAAAGCAGCAGTGCGATAAGTATATAAAATAGTTTTTTTGTCACAGTTTCTTCTCCTCATGAGAAATGGGAAATGAATAGATATTGATATTTAGGGTTGGAAGAATATATTTCCTGTTATCACCTCCTTAGCAACTTCAATGTATTAGTTATTGTATCCCTAAAACTAGCGGGATTTTAACGTTTAAAACAATATGCTGAAGATAGATACCAATATTAAGTCCCTCACCAGTTACCGCCGCTGATGTTCATTCCCCTGACGGTACCGCCTAAAGGTAAATAACTGTTAAAATTTGCCTTTAGGAATCTCCCCCTGAGGATTTTATTACACTAAAGTGCTTGGGATATGATTATAAATTACTTTCATATCCTGTCAACTTCTGGATTAGGTCGTTTTATTACTGCCCAAGAATAATTGCCATTGCCCAGGACAAGCAAATTTGCTTATTCTTGGTACCCTTAATGTTAGGTTTAGTATACATCACTTAGGGGTTGTGTAAGGGGTAATTTTTACTTTCCTTAAATAATCATCCTCTGTTTGGGGAAAATATCCTTTTTAACCCTACCAGCGAGGTTGCCAGAAATGCTTCAGGTAACCTCGCCGGGAAATTTTCTTGTTGGTTAATCAAATCTTTAGAGATGTAACCAGCTTCGCAGGGTTGTATTACAGATCTTTAATCCTCGGGCGGCGGCTGGATAAATCCTTGTTCTTCCATCAATGAAGTCAAATCACGCGACCGCTTGATGACTTTTGTAGCGCTTTCCAGCAACTCGTCATATGATTTTTCCAGTTGGGCTACCCCCTGTTCCTGGGCTTTCATCCCTACTGCGGCAGCTTCTCGGGCAAAGACTTCCCAATCATCCATGGTAGGCAGAAGGTGGTCCTCATCCAAATCATCTCCAATCTGATCTGCAAGTGCCTCCGCAGCTGCGAAACACATCTCATCCGTGATGGTAGTTGCCCGTACATCCAATACTCCTCGGAAGATTCCGGGGAAACCCAGGGAGTTGTTTACCTGGTTGGGGAAATCAGACCGCCCGGTGGAAACAATTCTAGCGCCTGCCTCTTTTGCCACCCAGGGCCAGATCTCTGGGATCGGATTGGCGCAGCTGAAAACGATGGAATCTGAATTCATGCTCTGTACCCATTCGGGTTTGATAACATCCGGTCCGGGTTTGGATAAGGCAATCACCACATCCACCCCCTGCATAGCTTCCCCAATTCCGCCCTTCCGCCCTTCTTTATTTGTTTGTTGACACAACCGCCATTTATCCTTAAAGTGCTCTTGTTTGGCTTCAATGTCATCCCGATGCAGTCCGAGAATGCCTTTACTGTCTACCATGAAGCATTTTCCCGGGTCTACTCCCCAGCTGTATATCAAGCGTGAGATTGCGACATTGGAAGCCCCTGTGCCAATAAAGGCTATTTGTATCTCTTCTTTCTTCTTGCCGACTACTTTCAGGGCATTCATTAACCCTGCCAGGGTCACTGTCGCAGTACCCTGCTGGTCATCATGCCAGACGGGAATTTCCGCCCGTTCCCTCAGTTCATCCAATATCCTGAAGCATTTCGGCTGGGCGATGTCCTCCAGGTTGATGCCCCCAAAGGATGCCTGCAGCAGCAGTACAGTTTCAATGAACACGTCAGGGTCTTTTGTATCAAGCATTATAGGTACAGCGTCAACTCCCCCCAGATATTTAAACAAAAGCGCTTTACCTTCCATAACCGGGAGACCAGCTTTCGGGCCTATATCTCCTAATCCCAACACCCGGGTCCCATCACTGATAACAGCGATTGTATTCCCTTTACTGGTATGCTGATATACCATCTCCGGGTCCTGGTAGATCTCCCGACAAGGTGCTGCGACACCCGGGGTATACCAGATCGCAAAATCATCGATTCCCCGCACAGTACACTTGAGGGTGGTTTCCATTTTCCCTTTGTAGAAAGGATGCAGTTTAAGTGCATCCGCTGCTGGCTTTTTTGCTTTTTCCAGCAATTCCTCGATATTTATGTTGTCTTCAGACATGAACCCTCCAGTTCTATCCTCCACGTAAGGCAGAAATGTGCTTAATTTAGCTTTATTCATTATAGATGATTCGCCTTCCCCCTGACCCTTGCATTCTTCCTTTCATCCTATGCCTTTTAGCATAATATTAATAGCGAAGGCTCCCGAGGTTATAAAACTCCGGGAGCCTGTTTTGAACCAAATGTGCTCTAGATTTATTGTTCTAAAAACGAATCGGCGTAAATCACTTTGTTCAGAAGCACCTGGGAGGATTTCCAAACAGCCATCTGCTCCGGGTCATTCTCGTCAACATCATCCTTGGTTATCTCTTCCATCGCTTCTGTAGCATCATGGAGTTTAAGGTATAGCTTTCCGAGAGGGGTGCTTTCATCCCGTTCTTCAATGATTCGGATCACTTCATTTTGTTTCTCATCCAGTGGATCAGCGATCATCATTTCCAAACCGGCTCCCATCAACATGGCAAGATACACCCGGTTTAAGATAGGCCGGGTTTCTTCGGGAACGGCATTGGACACATTAGAAAGTCCAATAGAAATGGAGGGCGGGGGATCGCCGGCAAATTTAATGGTCCGGACAGCCTCAATCAATTCCGGACAGTATTCCTGACACCCGGAGACAGTGAGTGCCAGCGGATCGATAATCAAATCCGGTATCTCTATGCCAACTTCCATCGCCCGGGGGATGAGGTAATCCAGGGCAATTTCTACCCGCTCATCAGCGCTTACCGGGATGCCTTCTTTTTTCAGTGTCAGGGCGACCAATTTGGCATTATATTTTTTTGCCAGCAGGGGAACTTGTTCCAGGCGCTCTGCTTCAGCAGAAGTAGAATTGACGATGGGGCGGGCTTTTGTAATCACCTTAAGGGCTGCCTCAATACCATCAACATTTGTGCTGTCGATGCAGAGCGGGACATCCACAACTTCCTGGACTATCTTTGTCACCCAAGGAAATACTTCTTCCCAGGTATGTTTTTGCCTGCCCAGGTTCAAATCTATAGCGTTTGCCCCATGCTCAACCTGCTGGAGGGCGGATTTCTTAAAGAATTCCGCATCCTTCTCAGCCAAAGCCTTTTTTACTTTCGGGGAAATGATATGAATATTCTCTCCAATGATATACATTCAAATGCCTCCTCAAAACTTACATGGTCTTTCTAGGTTAATAATAATTCAATTACTTTTTATATCATTCCTTTCCGCCAGGGTGCACGGAAGGAAACAATTCCTTATTTGTATGGGGTAAAAACATCGCCGATGTAAAAGCGTCAAAAAACCGGTTGTCCGCTGACAGCTCAATATAGGTCATTCTGTTGGCAATCTCGGTAATGCGATCTTGATTCTTTTGATCCAATAATGCCAGGTAAGCGCCTTTTAAGGATGTGTTTCCCAAGAATTGAAAACGTTCCCAGGGCATATCCGGAAGCAATCCAATCTGGATTGCCTTTTCCACGTTAATAAATTGACCGAATCCGCCGCCAATTAAGACCTGCTCAACCGATTCCAGGGGGACTCCTACGCTGTCACCCAATACTGAAAATCCTGCAAATATTGCGGCTTTAGCTCGCATCAGGTTGTCAATATCCACTTCAGTCAGCATGATGTCCTCTCCGATTTCAGTCTCATCGGCCCAGCTGACCACGTATTCTCCGCCGTGAGAACCTTTCCTAATCCGGGATGTTTCCAGTGAAAAATTAAATCTTCCGCTCTTGTTAATCACCCCGGTCATTAACAATTCTGCCAGGAGGGAAATTAAGGCGCTTCCGCACAAACCTTTTGGTTTTTCATCGCCGATAACACGCCAGGATGCTTCATAATTTTCCTCATTGATCCAGACCTCATCAATCGCACCTGCAGTAGCTCTCATGCCGTGCAAAACCCCAGCACCTTCAAATGCCGGGCCAGCGGAGCAGGCACAGGTTACCAGCCATTCCTTTGAACCGAGAACCATCTCGCCATTAGTGCCAACATCCAGGAACAGGGTTATCTTTTCGGTATCAGCCAACCCAGACGACAAGACTCCTGCCGAAATATCCGCCCCAACATAGCTGGCAACACTCGGAAGGCAAATAACCTTACCCTGCGAAAATGTATTGAATCCCGTTTCTTCCGCGCTGAGAACCGGAAGGTGATTAGCAACGGTGATATAGGGGGCCAGGCGAATGCTTGAGGGCGGAATTTTTAATAATAGGTGCATCATGGTACTGTTTCCGGCTAAAATGGTTTTGTATATCTGATCCGGTTTTGTTTTTCCCCGTTTACAAGCTCTGCCAATCAATTCATTAATGCTATCTACAACCAATTCCCTGAGAACTTGATCCCCGGATTCTTTTCCTGCATATATAATCCTGGAAATAACATCTTCCCCGCGGGCAATTTGTTTGTTATATTCCGACGCCTGTCCTTTATCCTCGCCGGATATCAGATCCACCAGCATTACTTTTACCGTTGTGGTGCCAATATCTACTGCGGCTCCCCAGAGCGGCGTGTCTTCTTTAATCAGACCAGGCAGTAAATCGATGACCTCAGCTGAAGCGCATGCTCCCGTGTCATTATCCTTAAAAATGATCGCAGTGACCTTCCAATCACCCTCTCTAACTACAGAAGGCAACTTTTGTAAAACCGGCAAGGAGATAGAGATATTACCCAGCTCGTATTTGCCCCCTAAGGCAGTTCTCAACCGGGCCCAATCACTGGTCTGATCTTCCATGCTGGGCGGTTTTAGCTCCAGAGAAATCCTCTGAACGGTCTGATCCCTGCGGTAATCGTAATCAGGCGGAACGGACACATCTGCCGCAGACTGTCCGGTTGTTAACCGCTGTTGAATTTTTTCCTGAGGTGGAACAATGACCGAAACATCCCCTTCAACGACAGTCTGGCAAGACAACGCATAACCCTGCTCAACATCTTCAGCGGATAAACGCATAGTACTGCGCCGGCGCACTTGGCCGGAAGTGACCTGGACGGCACATATCCCACACCGCCCTTGACCTCCGCAGGGTTGGTTAATTTCAATTCCTGCATTTTCGGCGGCATCTGTAAGTAGAGTTCCCCCTGGAACCTCAACCGGCTCATCCGCTATATCAAATTGTACAGAAAACAATGTAGCCATAAATCATTCCCTGAAAACCCGGAGGGTTGGGGTCATTCTCTGTTTCCCACGCAGGTAACTCACAAGCTCCAAAAATGCTAGAAGCAGTGCTTGTTAAGGAAAGGTAGGGTTTGCCCGGTTTACCGAACATTAGCCCTACCTTTTATTATAGATTACTCCTTTCCTCTGAGCAGGATTTTCCCGCCAATCCTTCTATAAAGCTTCTTTTAGAAAAGCGGGTAAATCTACAGCCTCTTTTGGACCAACTCTAACTTCCCAGTCGGGTAATTCTTCCTCTAGTTCCCCTGATAAAACTGCGGTGTGGCCCGGTAGGACTATCCGTCGTTTCGTCACCTTTTCAGCCGCTTTAAACTGCTTTGCGTCTCTGGCAATGATCTCAGCGTCGAATTTTCCCGCCGCCCAGGCAGTGAGTACACTCATACCTTCCGAATCAGTCACCAACAGCCAAGCCGGCAGTCCCATACTCTCTACCTCGTTGGCTACACTGAAATAGGTAATGCTGAAATTAGTGGTGACCAGGAAAGGATCTTCAGGACCGGGATTATTGAGCTCATAGATTCCCGGGGTCACCTGGATTGGTTCTTGCGGGTCAGTGTAGAGATTCGCCCGCAGTACTAACAGAGAGTACGCGGTTGCGGGATCAAAATTATCCAGGACTATAAAGCTGCTGTACTTTCCAATTGCCTGCATAGCTCGGGTTACTTCCCGGATCGGATCACCTACATCACCGGGGAAGTTGATAATGGGAAATCCCAGTAGGCTGTAATTTTCCTTAATAGCCATCCGGCGAATGGTGGTATTGGCAGTTAAGGATCCTAGCAAATTTCTCTGTTTAGGAGCCAGGACAAAGTCCTTCAGATCCTGGGCTTCTAATTTTTCCACCAATCCGACCATCTCATCAATGTTGCCTGCTTCGACTGCCAAGGGAGCGTTATATTCCTTCGCCAGAGCAGCCATAGCTTCCCAATTCTGGGAGGTGGCACTGCAAAGCAAGGGAGTTTCATCCTTTGCCAGCTTTTCCAATCCTGTTTTTAGCTCTTCGGCTGAACCTATCAGGATCAGGGGAAGCTTGGTAGCATCACGAACTGCTTCCACCGCAGCGCTAAAATCTCCGCCGCGCGCCTGAACAGCGATTCCACCCATCGACAAATCCATCCCTACATAATCCACAACATAGTCATCAACCGGTTTTACTTTGGATTTTATGTCCTCGCTGGATTGATCATCATAGACCCGGATAAAAAATCCCGGGGGGCTGAAAAACTTCTTGTTATGGCGGAAGAGTACAATTTCATTGCCGCCTTTTACCTCATGCCCATTTGACTTAATCGTAATGGAACGAACAGGCGGAGCCGCGGCTTCCGCCAGTTGGACGGCTGATTCCTCACTGACATAAGGACATTTGGCTAATTCAACCTGTTTGGCAGCCAACTTCATCGCAAATGCCAAACAAGTGGGAAAGTCGCATTCCTTACAATTGGTTTGTGGAAGCAGTTTGTAAATTTGAATCCCGGTCAAAGCCATACGATTTCTCCATTTTCACTATCTGGTTATCTGTAGTGTCAATTGAGTTGTGCCTTATTTCAGGCACAACTCATGGTTTTTAGATTATTTCCTAGCTGCTCATCAAGTCATCGATGGCTTCTTTTGTACGTCTTACGCTTTCTGGATGGCGCAAGACGATCAAATCCGCACAGGATTCCGCTAACATGATGGCCGTTGTAGTCTCCCAGGCAATTGCCCTGGTTTCCCAATCTCCCCAGGCTTCCGGAACACCTTTACCCACTTTGGATTCCTTGGTTTTCCAGCATTCCTCACCAGGAGTCACCAACATCGGATATTGGGTCATCTTGTCACCTTGCAAAGCCGCTATCCGCAGCCTTTCCATTACTGAGTACCCATATTCAAAGCCATAGCCCAAAGCGCCTGTGGTAGGATCCATCACAATGCTATCCGCAGGAAGGCCCATATCTGTAATGAGAATATTGAGTTGTTTTGCCAGGTTTACATCCATTGCGGTTCGAGCCACTATCAACTGGCCGTCTGCCATGGCAGAAGCAACAATCGTCCGGTAATTTTTATCCTCACAAACACCTAAGAGCAGCCGTTCTCCTTTGAACTTATTGGAGATTTCGACCAATAACTCATTATCAGGATCCGGCTGTCCTGGACCAAAGACAACCAGGGGTAAACCGCTCGCTTTGAGGACTTTATCAACTGCCTCAACGGCTTGTTCCTTGGTGGTCGGATTTCCATCTTTATCGGTGAGGGCAAGTTTCAAATACAAAACTTCAGCACCGGCTCTCTCTGCCGCTTTAGCCCATTCCCCGGGATCGTCCATCACATCCCCCCAGGCCTTTACCAAGAGCTCTGACCAGTCATCAGGACGCCGGCTCAAGATCTCAATAGCGATTACAGGCTTAAAGGGAGTCTGTCCTTCAAAATGCATATAGGGCATGGCTGTGGATCCCCCAATCGTCACCGTGTGTGACCGGGTACCGCCATCAGCGGCAGTTGCCCCGAGGGTTATTTCCCTCACAATGCCTTCCCAGGATTCTTTGGATAGTTTGGTTTTTGTGCCGTCAGGAAGCCAGGGTTCATCAGGAGCTATTTCAACTGTTTTGGCTTTCGCCGCTGGAGCTGCTTGGGTTGTCGGAGCTGCAGGTATTGCGGAAAGTTTGAAATCTTCCAACCCTTCTATACCACCCAGTTCAGCCAGGGCTGCCATTAGAGCTCGCCGCAGCATATCCACTGCAACCTCGGCCCGACCTTCCGTAATTCCACCTGGAATCGGGGCAGCGGACGGAGGGGCGGGTTTCCTTTCTGGAGCAGGTTCAGCAGGTTCTGGTGCTAATTCCGGTGCATCCGGTGTTGTTTTCGCAATCACCGCTTCTGCCTGGGCAATTACATCTTCACTCGGTTCCACATCTTCAGGAATATCGAGTTCTTTTTCTTCCCGTTGCATGGTACCCATTTCAAGAACTGGATGTTTCTTTGATTTCACCCATTCCTGCAGTTCCTCCACAGTGGTAACCAATTCGCTGTCTGCTATCTTTTCGATCAAATCCGGGATGCCTTCTCTTTCAGCGACAGACTGCAATTCTGCCATCATAGATTCTTTAAGGTTTTTACTCATCCAGACAACCCGTTTAAATCCGCCTTCTGCGGAGATAAATTTGGGGCTGAGCATATAATATTTCCCTATGCCCATTACACCCGGAGTTTGCACCCCGCCACCTGCAATGCCGGCGAGTGTGCTGAATTTCATTCCCATGGGAGTCATTCCGGTATCTTCCCGGCTGACCACAATTACACCCTCCACTTCAGGGATGTACATCAGGATCGCTTCGAAACAACCGCAGGCTGTCATCGGGTTTTCCATAATTGAGTACATGGATACTTTTTCTATAACCCCGTGGGAAGCTGACTTGGTGTAATCAATGGTTCCCTTCCAGTATCCAATCTCTTCATCATAACATTCTCCCACCTTAATGGGCTGGTTAGGACCGGTGGGGTCAATGCTGAAAGAAGCCTTGCAGTCCAACCAGTTGTAAGCACCACATAATCCCAACCGCTCAGGACTGACTACACAGACATGATCAGGAGCAAAGCTTTGGCAGAGAGTACAGGAATAAAACTCTTCCACTGAAGAATCAACCATATCTGCCAGTCGTTTATTGCGGAAATCATAGGATTTCCGGGCTTTCTCAAGCCAGGTTTCCATTTCGCCTTTATCTGTGTAAACAGTAACCTGGACTTTATCCAGAACAGCGCCAAAATCTGAGTGAAGTCGGGCGTGGATTATTTTTCCGAAGTGTTCCAGTTGGAATCCTTTTTCCGCCGCTCCCTTTGAGATTCGGCACCAGACAATATCCCGCTGTCCAATGTGCTGAATTCCAGATGCGCCGTTCACAAAGTCATGGATCTGACGTTCCAGGACAGGTTCGAAATCCATTTCCATTTCCCGCCCTGCCACCTGAACAACCACACCCATATCCATAGAGGCGCCGTCTTCCAGATCATCAAATGTGGGCCCAACTACATCTACTTTCCCATCCGTGATGTCCTCCATTTCCGTCATGAAGAGGTATTCAAATGATCGGGAGTTTTTACCGCCAAACTCAACCCGCATATCTGCCCGGCGAACAACTTCTCCCTCGAAGGCAGATCCATAAGGCACGGGGACAGGAACGTCGGTGATCTTGATTTTCACGCCTCTGACCTGGATGCATTTTTGAACCAGTTTATTAGCCCGATCCAGATCATCTTCCCCTTCAATCTCATTGAAAGGCATGCTGACAACATGTTCGTAGGTCGTGATACCCGTGGGTAATATTTCCGGGATCACGGTATCGGCAATCACCGGAAATCCAAAGTTAATAGCTCCCGCTGCGGCTGCATACTTCAGATCATCTACCTCTCCCAGGGCAAGCACAAAAGCAAAAACCCGGTCCCGGTTGTATTCCAGGATATCCCGGGCTTGACCTGCTTTAAGTCCCCCGAACGTGAGTGCTGAGCGGGTAGCAAAACCAAGCGCATAAATAGCGCTGATGGTATCTGTGCCGAAGGGAACCGTATAAGTGTCATACCCCAAATCCACACCCTCTTCCACAAGCTGGTCGATGATGCTGCGGCCATTAACATTCCCCGTGAGGAAAGTCAAAATGTTACGCTGCTGGAGTTCCCGAACAATTTTAACAGCGACTTCGTTGGATTTTGCTGCCCCAACGATCGCAGCAAAACCAGGCATGCGCCCATCTACCAATTGGATTCCCCAGGACCGCAATTGGATGTCGTCGATGGGGCCGTTCAACCTGCCGGACATACCAAAGTCCCGGTCTGAATATTCCGTTCCACCGCCCAGTTCAAATCCCGGGTACAACTCGGGTTGAAGTTGATATACCGATCGAATAGCCTCGATGGTCTCCGCAGCCAGTAAAGTGGCCATCCCGCTGTCCAGTGTTTCGCCCAGATAAGGCGTCCACTTTGATTCTGCGGGAACCAGGTGCAGTAATTTCCGGGCAATCCGGAGTACTTCTGTTAGCTGTTCAAGTTTAGTGATTTCAATTCCCGTCATACCATAAATTAAAGGTAAGTAGTAGGCAGTATTTGGGAATTCGATAATAGTGTCGGGTCCTTTCTCGGATAATCCTTTTTGAAGCATCGCTTCCGCTTCAATGACTAGCGCATTAGCTCCGCGAATGGCACGGGTGGCAATATATCGAGACATTAGTTAATTACTCCTTATTAAGCAAATTATCCGTAAATTGCTTGGCGGCGATCCTTCACAGGCATCTTTTCTAATTCATTCATCCGGGAATCCCCGCTTTTTCCGAAGGCTTTCGGATCATATACGGGTAAGCCGAGGTCGGCACGTTTTTTATCGATGTGGTCCAGGGTTTTCTTCATGATAGTGTCAAAATCGTTGATGAATTCTAACCCGGCTCCAAACTTCTCTTCCCATCCGCTGCTGAGCAGTTGAGGAACAATGGCGCTGTCCTCCACCTTGGGATTCTCGTCTAATGGCGCAGTACCCGACATGATGGTATAGACACCTGATGCCACAACGTAGGTCGCGATAGAGATGGCTTTCTCACTCATCCACTCAGGCGCTAAGCCGACAACCGGGATTTCGCTGATATCCTCGCCCAAACCGCCTTCTTCTACAATTTGTGCCAGGACGGTCAAAATGCGGCTGTTATCAACACAAGAACCCATATGCAGTACCGGGGGCATACCAATCGTTTCACAAATCTCCCTCAAACCGGGGCCTACCTGGTCCAGACCGGCTTCGCCGACCAACAGACCCTGCTTAGCGCTGGCAATGGAGGCACAGCCGGTCTCAACAACCAGAACATCCTGTTTAAGGAGCTCTTTAGTTAATTTCACATGGAGAGAATCGTGCTTTTCCCGAGGATTATTACAACCCACGAGACCCACCACACCACGGATGCGTCCGGACATAACCGCATCGTTAAGGGGTCGGAATGATGATCGGTACGAGCCTCCCAGAGCATAGTTAATATACTCATGAGAAAATCCAGGAACGAGTGACTCTCGGTGGTCAGGAATTCTGGTCTCGCCGCGATTTTTATAGTTATCAATTGAGGTGCGGAGGATATCTTTGGCAATATCCAGGGCTTTCTTCTCGTCAAACTCTACATGCGTAGCACCCTTGATTTTAACTTTCTTGGAAGTAGTGATGACTTTGGTGTGGAAATTCTCGGCCAGCCCAACTATAGCTTGCATGATGCATTGGACATCCACCACCATGGATTCCACTGCGCCGGTCATGATAGCTAATTCCTGCTGCAGGAAGTTCCCCGCGGCTGGGATACCCTGACGCATCAAGATTTCATTTGCAGTACAGCAAATCCCTGAAATATTCACTCCTTCAGCGCCCGCTGCCCGGGCATATTCGAGGATATCCGGGGATTGTGATGCGGCCACAATCATATTGCTCAAAGTAGGTTCATGTCCGTGAACAACGACATTGACATAGTCATCCTTCAATACACCCAGGTTTGCTTCCCCCAGGATAGGGGCCGGGGATCCAAACAAAATATCAGATACATCCGTAGCAATCAAGCTGCCGCCCCATCCGTCAGCAATAGCAGTGCGTACCGCGTGGTCCAGGATATGTTCTGCATCCTGGTCATCGCCGATATGGGTGCGGTGTAAGGCTTCCACAACCTCGCGGTCAACTCCCCGGGGAAGAACCCCTAGTTTTTCCCAGATTTCACGGCGTTTTTTCGGCGCCCGGATCACTGGTGCGACCAGGCCCGTTTGTTGGCCAAACTGAGCTATGTACAAATCTGCCAAATCGTTGGCTATTTCGTTGGGGGAACGGTCTTCAATCGGAATGTTATAGTTCGAGGCAAGATCTCGGAGTTTGGCGACATCACGGATAATATAGCCCTGAGTTTCACCGTTGGCTGTTTCTTTCAAAGTGATCGCCATATCACGCCCATGATCAGAGTGAGCCGCAGCTCCGGCAGCCACCATTCGAATAAAGTTTCGGGCCTGGATAGTATCCGCTGTCGCTCCACAAATACCTGTTTGTCCCGCTTTCACAATTCGGCAGGGACCCATACTGCAGATTTTGCAGCATAATGCATCCGCGCCAATGGGACAGGCTTTCATATTGTCAGAACGGGAAAAGGCTGTTTCTAAACCCAATTCTTCCGCACGGGCTAGCATTTCTTGGGTCGCTAGATCAATCGAATACTCTTCTAAGGGTTTCTTGTTTTCTTTCTTAACCATTATTAGTCTCCTTAGTTTGGGGCTCAACCACATTAAGTAAACCCAGTCCCGGGCACGGCCACTGGGTGCGTCCTTGATATACTACTTCCTGCTCAAAACCAATAATATTTCGAGTTTCTTCACTGATTGATGTTGTCCGGAAGTATTTATCTCCCTCGCGTAAATAGGCAGGTATGGATGGTTCAACCAAAATGTTGATGTCGCCAGTATACCCAGCTTTCTCCAGCGCAGCGGTGAGGTCTTCAGGGGTAGTTTTCTTTGGGTCATATTTTACTTCGACGACTTGGAAACTGCTGCTGGCGTAAATATCCTTGACACCCTCAATTTCCAATAATATCCGTCTGACTTCTTTTACATGATGGTCTCCATACATTGCGGGGAGTTCTAGAGACAATGTTTTCATTCATACTCTCCTTTGTCGGGTTTTTCCAGATGGCAAGTAAAACAGTTAAAAGCATAGAGAAGCACGCCAGGTCAAAATATTTTGACCTGGATAGTGTTTCTCTAGTTTATCTGTGAGTAAAAGTTCCCTGAAGTCCGGTTGGGCAAGTCTAAAAACTTGATACCGATAAATATGGGCGCAAATTACCACAGCTTGAGCTCTGTTCAAGCAACACGCTTTACCAATATTTGTCATTGTTTGCTGTATCTAACTTAAGGAAGCAAAAGCTGCACTCAACTTTCTCCGCTAAGTATACCAGCAATCATTTCTTTTACCACTGCCCTATATATTGATTCGATGGACAAAACTCACCCATTTTAGGTGACATTTATAAACCATCCACGACATTATGCCCTTTAAATCAATATGCTGTTGAATTAAATTATTCCAGAAACAACAAGGGATGAAATCCCCTGTAATCCGGCGATGTTAAGAAAAAATTACAAAGCGGGGAGGGACAGAAGAACCCGGAACTTCTGCTGTAAACTTAATGGCTTTTTATCTTGATGAATATGAGTAAGATAATCCGTTTTACTGGTCTCTAAATAGTACAATAGAACAAAATCAACGCTCTTAGTAAACTATCAAAATCCGATGAGGAAAAGCATGATGAGCAAGAAGGTCGCCGTGAAGAAAAACTCCAGCCAAAAGACCAATCTCCTCCCGATTATCCTGGCGGGACTGGGCATAATTACCCTGATCGCAGTCGGTCTGATTCTTAGCACAAATCGAGGTGAAGCTATTGAAAGTATAGATGCCCTCACCTTTCCTCCTGTTGAAGTTAACCAGTTAGCCCCGGAATTAACCCTGTTTGATCTGGACGGCAACGAAGTCTCTCTGACTGATTTTCAGGGAGAGGTCATTCTGGTAAACAATTGGGCAACATGGTGTCCTCCCTGCCGGGAGGAAATGCCGGAATTCAAAGCTTACTACAACAAGTATAAAGATCAGGGGTTTCAAGTTGTTGCAATTGAAGCCGGTGAACCGGAAGCTGAGGTCAGAAATTTCGTTGAGCAAGCCGGTTTGGATTTTGTGATCCTGCTGGACCCTGAAAATAAGTCCCTGATCACATTTCAGCACAATTCATTACCGAACTCATTTGTGATCGACAGGAAAGGAAATCTGCGTCTGGCCTGGTTAGGAGCCATTAATGGCCCCACCCTGGAAAAATATGTCACCCCTCTTTTAAAGGAGTAATCGATGAATGCTGAAGTGCAGTGGAAGGGCCGAATGTCTTTTACAGGGGCTGCTGACTCCGGGTTTGAAGTGCCCCTGGGTTCCTTCCCAGAAGTTGGTGGAGACAATGACGGATTTCGTCCCCTGGAATTAATGGCTCTCAGCCTGGCAGGATGCACCGCCATGGACGTCATTTCTATATTGGGTAAAAAGCGCCAGGAAATCTCGGATTTCCAAGTCAAAGTGACCACTGAACGGGCCGAGACACATCCCAAGGTGTTCACCAATGCCGTGATTGAATATCATGTTGTGGGAAAAGACCTTTCAGAAAAAGCAGTCACTCGGGCGATGGAGCTGTCTGCAGATACATATTGTCCCGCTCAGGCGATGCTGGGAAAGGTGATGCCGCTTAAATTAAATTATTTTATCTACGAAGGTGAAAGCCTGGACAGCGCAAAATTGGCAATTGAAGGAAAAATCCGCTAATATCGCAGGAAATATACTTCAACACACAGGATCCGTAATCCTGGGAGGATTACGGATCCTGTGTTAAGGAGTTAAACTTAGCATACGTTGATGATTAGTCCTCGTCTACCAGGGGGACAAGGTCAACATCCATCGACAGGGTCCAAGAATGGTATCCTTCACCACCCAGGAATTCTCGCATAACCGTATGGCCATTTGAATCATCCGTTATTAAAAATTCTTCCCCCAGACCAGACGCCCCAGAGTGGGTGAACGCGGCGCCGGGAGCCGAAAAAGGCACTCCCTGACCTTCGCAGGTCATGGTTCCTTCTGTGGGACCCCAATCTTCCGTGATGTTGAGATACACGATCCCCCCCTCGCAATAACCTTCCGCTGAAACATTAACCGTTCCACCCGCTTCAACAGAGCAAGGTCCCAGAACCCCCATATACTCAAAACTTAGCTCTTGTGGACTAGCTGTCGTGATCGTGACAGAAAAATCATCGGGATTTGTTTCACTCAACAAGGCGATATTACCCTGCTTGAGAATATGGGTCAGGCTGGTTCCCTGCTCATTTACTGTCAGGGTATGGTCAAAGCTGAGAACATAATTATTCGCGTGATAGCAGGTTAATACTTCTCCAGTATCACCCGAGTCACCTGGAGCGGGAGGGTCCGCGGGCGGGGGGTTAACCAAATTCTGCGCAGAACAGGATGTGCTCAAAACTAATAACAGGACAATGGTTAGTGTTCGATGGAATAGCTTTAATTTCATGTTTCCTCCTCATTCAATGGGGGCATATTGGATGGATATTTGGCGTCTTTTTCTACCAACAGATTAATTCTACCATTGATTAATTCAGAGCTGCCTGTTCTTGGAAGGGAACAATTATTAGACCCAAAATAACAAATACATTAAAGTCCGTAGACTTCCTTTATTTCATTTATCTGCTCCAGGGTAAACGGTTGGGGGGTTCCCAACAACCGGGATTTATAGTATGTCTCTAATCCGGTTTCGGCGTTATAGGCTTTTTCATAAGCCTGATCCAAAGAACTGCCAATCGCAACCAGTCCGTGCTGACGGAGCAGGATCACGCTCAATTCTGGACGGGATAGAAAAATATCCACGGTAACTTCCCCAGCTTTAGCTGTCCCAGGCGCAGCCCAGGGAGCTACCGGGATTGGGGCGCCACATACCATTAGTTCAACATTCATCAGGGGAATATCTTCCTGCAGCATTGCAAAAACCATCCCGTAGATGGAATGGGTATGGCAGATGCTTTCTGTTCGGGGCACATTTCTATAGATTGCGGTATGCATTGGTGTTTCAGAGGAAGGTTTTGGTCCTTCAACCAAATTGCCTTCCAGATCTACTATGGATATATCTTCCGCTTTCATATACCTGTACTTGATCCCGCTCGGGGTGATCGCCACCATCCCGTTTGCTGTCCGGGTGCTAATATTCCCGGCAGACATCCTGATTAAATCAACCTTGTAGGCTTGTTGGACAATCTTTAACAACTGCTCCCGTTCATCTTGATATGACATCTAAATTAGCTCCTTTCTGCAGGTCCGGAGTACCTGATCTTATAAATTGAATACCATCCGGGTTTGTTCTCTACAATCCATCCTTTATGCGTTTAATAAAAGCAGGGCTGTTTAAATGACCTTCCAGGGTATGAGTCAAATAGTAATGAGTTAGCTTTTCTAGTTCATCTATTATCTCGGAAGGAATCATAAGAGAAATCAGGCTATTAATATCTGACCGCTGAAAATACCTCATGTATTTTAATGCTCTTGAGGATACTGGCTGGATCCCCGCTCTTTTTGCCCCCAGGGCACACTCCGGGCATACCGTTCCCCCTAATTCTCCTGAAATAAATTGGTCCTGTTCGATGATTTTTTTCCCACATTCCACACAAACGAATAATTCCGGACGAAAACCAACCAGGTCAAGCAGATGAAGTTCATAATACCGGATTATGATCCCCGGGTTCTCTCCAGCGGATAAGGAGTCCAGTGTAGAGACCAGCAGGTTGTAGAGTTTAACGTTGCTGCCCTCCTCATAAGTAACCGCGTCAATCAGCTCTACCACATAGGACCCAATCCCAATCCCCACCAGATCCTTTCTTAATGGCTCAAAGTCTTCAATCATTTCCGCCTGGGTCAGGATATGTAGATTACGTCCGCGTGAGATTAAAAATGAAGACCGCATAAAGAGTTCCAGATGCCCAGAAATCTTTGAGCTGGGCTTTCGAGCACCTTTTGCAATTACAGAGACCCGTCCCATTTTTCTGGTGAACAATACCAGGATACGGTCAGATTCCCCAAAATCCTTCCGCCGTAGGATTATTCCCTCTGTCCGGATTGATCGTTCTCGGATTGACATATTTGGTGTGATATCTTCTGGTCAGGATTAAAAACCGGGATTATCAAATTCCAGGATATCTTCCCGATTTTTGAGGAGCTTTGTATCGGCTGGTTTCAACGATCAGGAATATACTTCTCTTTTCAACTCAGCGATGTACGGCAGCGTCCGGTGGGTATCGGCATAGTCCAGCCCATAACCGACCACCCAGACATCTGGTATCTCAAAACCGACATAATCGAGAGGAACCTCCAGACTGTTGCGCTCCTTTTTGAACAGGGTGCAAGTTTTCAGCGACGCCGGATGTCTTCCCTGCAGGGTCTGATAGAGATAGTCCATAGTATGACCGGTATCCACGATATCTTCCACAACGATCACATGCTGATTCATGACCGGCTTTCTCAGATCCAAGATCAACCGAACTGCCCCATCAGATACTGTCTCATCTCCATAACTTGAGATGGACATAAAATCCACTGTATGCGGTGCGGTCATTTTTCGGGAAAGGTCTGCCGTAAAGATAAACGCCCCCTTTAATATGCCAATTAAGACAACCAGGTCTGTACTATGGTAATCCCGATCAATTTCTGCGGCGAGTTCGGTAACCCTTTTCTGGATTTCATCTTCAGTGATTAGAATTCGCTTAATATCAGGATGGAGATTGGTCATGATAACTCCTTGAGGAATTCCACTTATCTCAGTTTGCAGGTTTCCCTTCCATGTCATATTATACACGGGAACATCGAGCACAATCTGCTGCTAATTCTCTCTACTCCCCCATAAACCTACCCACTCTCCCTGCTGGCGCTTGATCTTGAGGTTGAATCCATGTCTATCAAGTAGAGTCAATATCCCGGGCAGCTGTTCTTGCAGGACCCCGGATAAGATCAAATTTCCCTCTGGTGAGACAGTATCCCTCAGTCCGTCTTCGAACAGCCTGGTCAAAACCGGGACGATAATGTTCGCCACGACCAGGGGAGCCCGGGAGAATTGAAGCTCTTTCCGGATCAATTCCTTTACTGACCCCAGGGTAAAATTGGTCTTGTCGCCCACCTGATTCTTTTCCGCATTAGCCAGGGAGACTTTGATTGCGTCGGGGTCGATATCCAGGCCCAAGACAGACCTCACCCCCAACTTGGCTCCGGCGATGGACAAAATCCCGGATCCACAGCCAATATCAAGCATCTCTGCGGCGGGATTCTCAGCCAAACATTCTTCTATAAGAATCAGTGAAAGCTGAGTCGTTGGATGGGTTCCTGATCCAAAAGCCATGCCGGGGTCCATATAAACCGGTATGCGCTCTGGCGCTGGATTTTCCAACCAGGAGGGAACCACAATTAAACGGGAACCAAGGGTAATTGGGTGATAATCTTTCTGCCAGGCCGTCGCCCAATCTTGCTCGTCAAGGGGAGAATAAATCGGTTCAGGCAGGGGGAAAATAGCCGCCAGATTATCAAGAACCTTGGTAATTTCTTTCCGGCGATTCTCCAGCTTTTTATCAACTGGCAAATATCCGTATACCCGTACCGGCGCCTGAACTGTATCCATCTCATGAGGGAAAACTCCACCATAGTTTCTCTCTAATACCAGACCACCGGGTATAATCCCACTTAAGGCACTTGCGACAGTTTCAGCTAATTCTTGCTCAACCAGGACACTGATCATTATCCATGACTTTTTAGATTTCTGTTTACCCATTGATATCAAAAAAAGTGCAAACCTCCGCCTTTATGCTTCGATTTGCACTTCTATAACTTAATCCTCTGCAGAGATTATCATCCACCTAAAACATTTTTTATTTTTTCAAGGAAGCCCCGTTCCTGCGGTAAAACTTCACTGTCCATTTTTTCCGCCAACTGCTCAAACAGGCCTCTCTCTTCCTCATCCAGCCGTTGGGGAATGGTCACATTTACAATCACCAGTTGATCCCCGCGGGAGCTGCTCCGAAGATAGGGCACTCCTTTTCCTCTCATGCGGATAATCTTGCCCGGCTGCGTTCCTGAAGGTATTTTCAGTTTGACATCACCATCCACAGTGGGCACTTTTACTTCTGCACCGAGCGTGGCTTGAGCTATGTTGATGTTTAAATCCAACAGGATATCATTATCTCTGCGTCGGAAATATTTATGCGTTCTTACCCGAACGATAAGATATAGATCGCCGGGAGGACCATGATTCTCTCCCGGCTGTCCTTCTCCAGCCAGTCTGATGCGCGTTCCATCATCTACTCCTGCCGGGATGCTGACTTTCTTGCGGCGGGTCTTTCGGATTTTGCCTCTGCCATGACAAGTAGGACAATGATTTTCAATTATTTTGCCCCGACCAGAACAAGCTGGACAAGTAGTAACTTGAACCATAGAACCCAACAGCGTTTGTCTGGTTTGTCTGACTTCCCCTCGTCCCTGGCATTCCGAACATGTTCTTGGGGAGGTGCCTGGTTTCGCACCATCACCTTTACAAGTATCGCAGGTTTCATCTTTGGTTATATCAATCTCTTTTTCTGCCCCGAAAACTGCTTCCTTAAAAGAAATGGTGGCCTGGTATTGTAGATCTGCCCCTCTGCGGGGAGCATTTCTGCTCGCAGTGCGGGATCGACCCCCAAAACCACCAAAACCAAACATATCTCCGAAGATATCTGCAAAATCTGAAAAATCTACTGTTTCATAACCTGGACCTCCACTTGGGCCCCTTACTCCCTGATGCCCAAAGCGGTCATAGGCTGCGCGTTTATCTGAATCAGACAAAACCCCATAGGCTTCGTTGATTTCCTTAAACTTATCCTCCGCATCAGGGGCATCGTTAACATCCGGGTGATACTTCCTGGCTAGATTCCGGAACGCGCTCTTCAACTCGCTTTCCGATGCACCCCGGGATACACCCAATATTTCATAATAATCGCGTTTGGCCATAACTGTTACCGTATGAAATCCTGCATAATACCGCTAAGCCTTCCTGAAACCCAAAGACCGGGGAGTGTAATAATTTATCATTTCCCCGGTTTTGAGTTAATTTTCACCTAAACGGATTAGACGTCTTCAAATTCACCTTCAACAACATCGCCTTCATCACCGCCCTCACCTGTTCCTTCCCCGGGATCCGCTTCAGGCATCCCGTCACCAGCTTCACCAGCACTCTGATAAGCGGCTTCCCCGACCTTCTGAAGGGAGGAGGAAAGAGAGTCGGTCAGTTCCCGCAAACGAGCAGCATCAATGGTCTCTTTCTCCAACTCTGTGCGAACCTCGGCGACTTTGCTCTCTACTTCAGTTTTAATATCTTCCGGCACCTTGTCACCCAGGTCCCGCAGGGTTTTATCGGCAGTGTAGGCCAGCGTGTCCGCGTTATTGCGACTTTCAATCTGTTCTTTATTGACCTTGTCTTCCTCTGCGTGGTGCTCTGCTTCCTTTCGCATTTTTTCCACTTCTTCATCACTTAAACCTGAACTGGCTGTGATAGTGATGTTCTGGGTTTTCCCGGTTGCCTTGTCTTTTGCGGTAACCTCTAGAATACCGTTAGCGTTGATGTCAAAAGTGACTTCAACCTGAGGTATGCCTCTCGGTGCCGGGGGAATTCCATCAAGGATAAAGCGTCCCAGAGATTTATTGTCAGCTGCCATGGCGCGTTCGCCTTGCAGTACATGGATTTCTACCTGGGATTGATTGTCACTGGCAGTGGAAAAAGTCTGGCTTTCCCGGGCAGGAATAGTGGTATTCCGTTCAATCAGCGGAGTTGCCACACCCCCGAGAGTCTCAACTGACAAAGTCAGTGGAGTTACGTCCAGGAGCAGCAGGTCATCCACCTCTCCTCCCAGAACACCTGCCTGGATGGCAGCTCCAACAGCAACAACTTCGTCCGGGTTCACACCTCTGTGAGGGGCTTTGCCAAATAATTTACTTACAGCTTCCTGTACCGCTGGCATACGGGTCATACCTCCAACCAGAACCACTTCATTGATATCTGAAGGAGAGAGGCCGGCATCGTCCAGGGCTTGTTTCACAGGTTTCATGGATTTTTCAATCAGATCACCGGTGAGCTGCTCCAGTTTAGCGCGGTTAAATTTCTTAACCAGATGTTTAGGTCCCGAGGCATCTGCTGTAATGTACGGCAGGTTAATCTCAGTTTGCTGCATGGTCGAGAGCTCAATTTTTGCTTTCTCAGCCGCTTCTCTTAAGCGCTGGAGTGCCTGACGTTGCTCCCGGAGATCAATTCCTTCGTCTTTCTTGAACTCGTCAGCCAGATAATCAATAATCCTCTGGTCAAAATCATCACCGCCTAAGAAAGTATCACCGCTGGTCGACCGGACCTGGAAAACGCCTTCTCCGACATCGAGGATGGAGATATCAAAAGTCCCACCTCCTAGGTCATAGACTGCGATTACTTCATTTTGTTTTTTATCAAGGCCGTAGGCAAGAGCTGAAGCTGTTGGCTCGTTGATGATCCGCAGAACTTCCAGGCCGGCAATTTTTCCAGCGTCTTTTGTTGCATTGCGCTGGCTGTCATTAAAATAAGCCGGAACCGTAATCACCGCCTGGGTAACCGCTTCACCCAGATAGTCTTCCGCATCTGCCTTGATTTTCGCTAAGATCATGGCAGAGATTTCAGGCGGAGAATATTCTTTTTCATCCATCACAACCCGGACATCTCCATTGGGGGCTTCAATGATTTCATAGGAAACCATTTTTCTTGCCCTTTCAATTTCCGGGGAAGAAGCCTTGCCGCCCATAAATCTCTTAATTGATGTGATTGTATTTTCCGGATTCACTACAGCCTGGTTTCTGGCCGGTCGGCCAACCAGACGTTCATGATTCTTATTCATCGCCACTACAGATGGAACAAGGCGGTCACCTTCCGCAGAAGGGATAATTGTGGGCTCACCACCCTCCATCACTGCTACAGCAGAGTTTGTTGTTCCTAAGTCAATTCCTATGATTTTTGCCATATTTTCCTCCATTTTTTCAATTAACTTTGTTGGCAGATAATTCCTTTTTAGGCAGCTACCCTCACTAATGCTGGGCGCAGTACCTTGTCACCTATCCAGTATCCTTCCTGCATTACCTCAATAATTTGACCGCTTTCAAATTCCTCACTCTCTTCCTTCATCAACGCTTCATGTATGTTCGGATTAAACTCTTTCCCCATCGGGTTCATCGGTTTAATTCCTTCCGATTCAAGCCTTGCGCGTAATTTTTGAAAAATGATCTCAATTCCTTCAGCCCAGGTCTCCCCTTCCCCGATTTCTGGTTTTTCCTGCAAAGCTCTTTCCAGGTCATCAGCGATATCAAGGTAAAGTTTGATTACTTCTCCCCGGGCTACCTGGCGGATATCCATGCTTTCACGGGTGATACGCTTTTTATAATTAGCAAATTCAGCCCGTGCTCGTTGCCAGCCATCCAGGTATTCTTCTGCTTTCATATCCATTTCTTCCAGAGCTATTTTTAAAGCGGCAACCTGCTCCTCAAGTTCAGGATCTGCTGCCTGGTCTTCAAAGGCGCTTTCCTCATTGAAGGCGGAACCATTCTGCTCTTTTTCAATCTCCGGTTTTCCTTTTTCCTCTTTCTTGTCTTTCATACCTGAAAAATTCTCCTTCAAATAAGATTTTCGTTGCTCATTGATTCTGAAATAAGTTCGCTCATGAGATCTGACACAAACCGGACCGTAGAGACACCCCGGCTGTATGCCATTCGCAGCGGACCGAGGATTCCCACAGCGCCCATTGCATGTTCTTTTGAACCATATCTGGCGATGATCAGTGAGCAATCTCCCAGCTGTTCCCAGGTATCCTCTCCGCCGATGATTACATGTACACCGGGGGTATCACTTTCAAAAACAGTTCTGGAAAGCAGGTCATCCATCATTGCCCGATCCTCAAACAATTCCAACGTTTGCTTTGCTTTCTCTGGTTCAGAAAACTCTGGTTCAGATAACATGTTGGCTAATCCATCCCGGTAAATATCCCCGGTAGAAATAACTTCCGCCTGCTTGATTACCCGCTTTACAACCATGAACACTTCCTCCAAGGGAGTGTCCTCTAATTCGCTGCTGATTCCTTCCAGTTCTTTGGCATCCATCCCGGAAGCCAGCAGGTTGATCTGTCCTGCATTGGCATCTAGTTGTTCCTGGTTAAGCAGTTCATCCAGAACCAATGTTTGCTGGTGAACTTCCCCGCTATTCAGGATAATAACCAGCAGCACCTGATGTCCCCGGGTCGATAAGAGTGAAATGTGTTTTAAGCGGGCTTTTTCTGTATGCAGCGGGGTCACAATCGATGCAACTTTGCTGTGCTGAGCAAGAACAGATGCAGACAGCGAAAGCCAATCATCCACATCATTCCGGGCTTGATAAAACTGGTGCCGGATCATCTCTTGAATTGGTGTTGGCAGCTCATTTGCGCCCATTAATTGTTGGACAAAATATCGGTATCCTTCCTTGGTAGGCACTCTGCCAGCAGAGGTGTAGGGTTGGAGTAAAAATCCCCTCTGCTCTAGAAATGCCATCTCGTTTCTAACTGTGGCTGAGCTGAAATCCAGCTGATAATTAGCCACCAGCCGTCCAGAGCTGATTGGTTCGGCAGTATCCACGTAATCGCGAACCAGCAGCGCCAGGACTAGTTTTTGTCTTTCTGTTAATCCAGCCATAATAACTTTCAGTGTTTAGCACTCTCAGCGGTAGACTGCTAATAACGGTTTATAGTCTATCACGAGGGTACTTGGCAGTCAAGAAAAGCAAGTGCTAAGAGGGTTTTTCTAATGGGATGTTAATAGAACAGGGGTTTTTTGAACAACAAAGAACCCGGTGGAATCTGGAAGGATCCAACAGGTCGCTCTTGGCTTGATTAGCACAATTTCCCTCATAATGTCATCCTGAGCACCTCGATTCCATCTCGGAGGAATTTATACGGAGCCCTTCGATAAATTCACTTCGTCTTCGCTGTGCTTCGCTAAGTGCAGGCAGGACAGGCGGCACGGGCGAAGCGAAAAGCTCAAGGCAAGCTGATCATTAATAGGGGATATCCCCACTGCTCTCAAATTGATAGGGTTTTTTGGAATTTGACCAGAAAAAAATTTCTTTGATAACAGATTACTCTGCTGCTGGTATATCGTCCAGAGCTGATGATTCCTCTTCCTTCAGCTGATCTAAAAATTCAAGATCCTCTTCGGATAACTCAAAATCAGTTAACAGCTCAGCCCTTCGCTCCAGGGTTCTTCGGAGAGATTGGTTCCGCCGCCAACGATCAATTTTGGCATGATGTCCTGATCTGAGCACCTCCGGTACTTTCCAGCCGCGGTAATCTTCCGGCCTGGTGTAGTGGGGATGCTCCAGCAAACCACTGGCATGCGAGTCTTTTTCCGCAGCTTGCGGATCACCCAACACTCCGGGGATCAAACGGGTGAGGATATCAATCAAAACCAATGCTGGCAGTTCTCCCCCTGTCAATACATAATCTCCGATGGAGATTTCTTCGGTAATCAAGTGCTCACGCACCCGCTCATCAACGCCTTCGTAATGCCCGGCAACAATAGCCAACCGGGAATACCCTGCCATGCTGTTGGCTTTCTTCTGGGTCAACAACTCTCCCTGGGGTGTCATCAAAATCACCGGACAGCAGGGTGGATCACCCAGGATCCCTTCCACCGCCGCAAACACTGGTTCCGGCTTCATGACCATTCCTCCACCTCCCCCATAAGGAGGCTCATCCGTTACCTGATGTTTATCCGTTGTCCAATCCCGGATATTATGCAGATCCACCCGGAGGTGTCCCATCTCCTGGGCGCGATGAAGAATACTGGAATCCAGGTAAGAGGGAAAAACTTCTGGAAAGAGAGTAAAAACGTCAAATTGCATGGTCCCATTCTAGCCGAGAGAAGGTTGTTGCGCAAGTGAATATATATTTCTCCTGGCGGGTTACACACTCAAGGGATTGGATGAAATCCTTGACGCATTTTTAACGACAGTGGTAAGATGTGCGCATGTACCTTAGCGGAAGTAATTGGAAAATGACCAAAAAACCGCGCAAGAGATCCAATCCCTGGCGGATTATTGTCCTGGTGGTGCTCATTGCGGTTGTTGTATATTTTAACCAGGAAGTTGCTCCTGACATTGAGCTGTCATTCATTCCAACTGTAACCCCAACAGAGAATCCTGAAACCTATACCAACAGAGCACAAGCTCTGTTTAAAGAAGGCAAGTTGAGTCAATCCATCGAAGCCTACCGGGAGGCTATTCTGGCAAATCCAGAAGATTCTTCCCTCTATGTTTCTTTGGCTAGAGTTCAAATCCTGGCAGGACAACCGGAAGCAGCTCTTGAAAATGCTGAATTAGCCTTGCTTCGCAACCCAGACAATCCCCTCGGTCACGTAATGAAAGCCTGGGCCCTTGATTTTTTAGGTGATCTGATCGAAGCTGAGGTTTCTATCAAACGGGCTTTGTCCCTGGCGGAAAAAAACCCGCTGGCTCATGCAGTGTATGCGGAAATCTTGATTGACAGCGAAAACTACGAAGAAGCCAGCACAGAATCTCTCAAAGCCTTGGAGTTAGGTCCAAACTTATTAGAAACCCACCGGGCGCGGGGATATGTGTTGTATTGGACAGGAAATTTCAGTGAAGCTATTCGGGAATATCAAAGCGCCCTGAATATCAACAATGCCATTCCAAATCTCCATCTTATGCTGGGGTATTGTTATTATGCTAATCAGGAAAATGACAAAGCAGTAACCTCTTTCAGTCAGGCAAATGCTCTCAATCCCGCGGATCCTACTCCGGATTTTGAAATTTCCCGCATCTATCTCCTGGATGGCATCTATAATAAAGCCATCCAATACGGTGAACTGGCGGTCAGGGATGCCCCTACAAATCCGCTCATGCAGGGAAATCTGGGCGTGCTTTATTTCAGAAACCTGGAATACAATCAAGCGCTTATATACCTTACTCTGGCAGTCCGGGGCGGCACTACAGAAAACGGGGATATAGTGGAAGGTGTACCGCTTTCTTATAAAACCCGGGTAATAGAAATTTTTTCCGCCTATGGCATCACTCTGGCGCGGATGAACAAATGCGAGGAAGCTGTGCCAATATTTCAAACCATGCTCAGCCAGGTTTCTGAAAATGACATTGCTGTAATCAACGCCAATGAAGGTTTGTCCATTTGCACAGAAAACTTGACCGAAATCACGCCGACCCCCTGATCTTCACCCCCATTATTCCTCCTGGCAGGCTTCTTTTTCCAGCAAAGGAATGTATATTAAAAGCCGCTCACCAGAATTAAGGTTCCAGACACAAATCTGATGGATCATAAACTAACCGGAAAACGACCTACATTCAGTAAAAATAAACCTCCCTTTAATCTCAACCGCATCCTGATTTTGGTTGCCATTATTGCGGCAGGTTTATGGTTTGCATTTGAGGTAAACGACCCGGAAGGTCAGTTTGAACCCCTCTTTCTCCCCACGCCGACAGCGACCAGGACAGTGGATTCTCTCGTCCAGGAAGGGCAGGCATATTTTGAAGCCGGAAAGATATTCGATCCTGAGGGGAAAGATGCTATTGATGCCTATTATGATGTTCTGGAACTCCATCCAGATAATGCCCAGGTCCGTGCTGAACTGGCGCGGCTATTAACGTATTCTTCCGCATTGTTATCCACCACTGAAGAGCGGACGGAACGATTATCCCTGGCCCGTCAGGAAATCCAACTCGCTGCTGAAGGGGCTCCGGGAGACAGCACAGTCCAGGCCATCCGCGCCCTGGTGCTGGACTGGAGCGCAACCTCTTCAGCAACCAGTGATCAGGAAAAACAGGATTGGCTAAATGAAGCTGAACAGGCTGCAAACCTGGCAATTACTCTCGACCCGAACAACAGCCTGGCGCTGGCATTTTATGCAGAAGTGCTTCTGGATCAAAATCAAAAAGCCCAGGCAGAGGAACATGCCCGGCTGGCGGTAAACCAGGGTCCGGAATTAATGGATACCCACCGGGTCTATGGAACTGTGCTGGAAGCGCTGGGGGAATACAGATATGCCATCGAGGAATTTGAGAAGGCAGTCGAAATCAATCCCAATCTGACATTTCTTTACATTCGGATCGGGGTCTTATACCGGGCATTAAAAGTATATGACACCGCATTAGATTATTTTGCCAAAGCAATTACAATCAATAAGTCCAACGGGGTTGAGGATGCGCTCCCCTATATCGCAATTGCCAAAACCTATTCCCGGGATGGGGAATTTTTTATCGCAGCAGTAAATGGGGAAAAAGCTATAGCAATCAATCCCACCAACGCGAACACCTACGGTCAATTGGGGGATATTTATGTCCGGGCCCGGAATTATGAGGGTGCCCTGCCAGTACTGAAATGCGCGGTAGTGGGATGCTCGGCTGAAGAAAACGAAGTGGGCGGCACTGCCGTCCAGGCATTGGAACTCAATAATTTTGATGTCGCTTATTATTACGCCCGTTACGGATCTGTACTTGCCGCACTCAGCCGTCCCGGTCAAAATTACTGCCCGGAAGCGTTAATGATTTTGGCAGAGCTGAAAGAAAATTTCGGCAGCGATCCCATCTTGATGAGCATTGTGGCTGAAAATGAGGCAATCTGCTATTTATTAGAGGCAACCCCAGTGCCTTAATCATCCACTCCGCCTGTCAGGTCAGAATTAACTCAGGATTTCTCCATTTCCAGCCATCTTAGAACAATATAAGAATCATATAAAAGCCTTTTAGTAAAACTTGACTTTCATTTGGAAGAAAGTTATCATATTACCCGCTACTTAGCAGTCCGTATATTTGACTGCTAATGCTCCGCTGCCAGTTCAGGTTGAACCTGCTGTCGAGTCGGGCAAAGCGTTTATCTTACAACTGTGAATTCTTTTTATAGAAGGAAGGAGTAGAAATCTATGGCAGGAAAGCAAATTGTTTTCTCAGAAGAAGCCCGACGGAAACTACAGGCCGGAATGGATAAATTGGCGAAAGCCGTTATCACCACCTTGGGTCCCAAAGGACGCAATGTTGCCCTGGACCGAAGTTTCGGCAGCCCCACAATCACCCATGATGGCGTGACCGTCGCCAAGGAAATTGAGCTTAGGGATAAATTTGAAAATATGGGTGCCCAGCTGCTGAAAGAAGCAGCCACCAAAACCAACGACATCGCTGGTGACGGCACCACTACTTCAACCCTTCTGGCTCATTCCATCGTCACCGAGGGTATGAAAAACCTGGCAGCCGGATTCAATCCCATGCTGCTGAAATATGGCATTGAAGCAGCCGCCAAGGCGGTTTCCGAGGAACTCGGCAAAAGCGCTATAGATGTCACCACCAAAGAAGAAATCGGCAACGTGGCCAGCATCTCTGCTCAGGACCGTTCAATCGGCGAACTGATCGCAGATGTAATGGACAAAGTCGGAAAAGACGGCGTGATCACTGTTGAAGAATCCAAAACACTGGCATTTGAAACTGAGTACGTAGAAGGTATGCAGTTTGACCGCGGCTACCTTTCTCCCTATTTCGTCACCAATGCTGATGAGATGGAAGCGGTAATTGAAGAGCCCAGCCTGCTAATCCATGACTCCAAGATTTCCGTTGCTCAGGACCTAGTTCCCCTGCTGGAACGCTTGGTTCAGATGGGTAAACGGGATCTGGTAATCATTGCTGAAGATGTAGATGGCGAAGCTCTTGCCACCCTGGTACTAAACAAACTTCGCGGCATGATTAACGTTCTGGCTATTAAAGCCCCCGGATTCGGCGACCGCCGCAAAGCCATGCTCCAGGACGTCGCAATCCTCTCCGGCGCCACCGTGATTTCTGAAGATCTGGGACGCAAGCTGGATAGCGCAACTGTTGACGATCTGGGTAAAGCCGAAAAGGTGATCTCCACCAAAGACGACACCACTATTGTCGGAGGAAAGGGAGACAGCAAGCAAATCAAGGCCCGCATCCAGCAAATCCGAAATGAGATCGATTCCAGCTCCAGCGATTACGACCGCGAAAAACTGCAGGAACGTCTGGCAAAACTTTCTGGCGGCGTAGCGATCATTCGAGTTGGCGCAGCGACTGAAACCGAACTGAAAGAAAAGAAACACCGGGTGGAAGACGCTCTCTCCGCAACCCGCGCTGCCGTTGAGGCAGGCATCGTTCCCGGAGGCGGTGTGGCGCTGATTAACGCCACCAAGGCCATCGACAAACTCAAGATGGAATATGCTGATGCCCAGGTGGGTGTAAAAATCGTCCGCCAAGCTCTGGAAGTCCCCCTGCGGAAAATTGCTGAAAACGCCGGGAAAGACGGAGCAGTAATTCTGGAAAACGTACGCCGCTTCCAGGAAGAGAAAAAAGATAAAAACATCGGATACAATGTCCTCAGTGAGGAATACGTTAATATGGTTGATGCCGGTGTGATCGATCCCGCCAAGGTAACCCGTGGCGCGCTGGAGAATGCAGCATCCATTGCGGCAATGATCCTGACCACAGAAGCGCTTATCGCTGACGAGCCGAAAGAAGACGGCGATATGCCCATGGGTGGTATGGGTGGTATGGGCGGCGGAATGCCCGGTATGATGTAAGATTCTGTTTTGAAAAATCAGACCTCCGAGGTTTTAAAAACCTCGGAGGTCTTACTTTATCCACACTACATTTTTTAACAACGATGTTATATCAATACAAGATCAAATACCGAAGAACTCAAATCTCCTGCGGGGATGTTCAAGCCAGTATTGCCTATCACGAAGACCAAATTTCAAATATACTCGTGGTTTAATCCTCTTTTTTCAATTACCTAGTTTGCGGCAGCAATTATTTGTTCCCTTAATATCTTTACCTTCTTTTGACAAAACGGGGTTTAGCTGTTAGAATCACTCCGGTTTCTGGAAAAGAAACCCCGGCTGGTTAAACCAGCAAAAACTGTTCATGCTAGACGATCCATATAGTTTAAGTTGTATCGCAAGATATTTTCCTAAATAATAGTTTCCAAAAGCACTGCCCGGCCGGTTAAGTCACGACCGGGTATTTTATTATAAAAATATAGTCCTCCCGGGAATTCGGCAAGAACCGAACCTGGTAGGAAAACATAATTAAGGAATTGAAATATGAGTAAAAACAAATTAAGAATTATTCCCTTAGGAGGTCTAGGGGAAGTCGGTAAAAACATGATGGTCTACGAATATGGAAAAAACATCCTCATCGTAGATACAGGCATCATGTTCCCCGACCATGATATGCCGGGGATTGATTACATCATCCCGGATTTCGAATACATCAAGGAAAACAAGGACCTGGTGAGAGGTATTATCATCACCCACGGCCACATGGATCATGTGGGAGCGATATCGTATGTCCTGGAAGAAGTTAATGTCCCGGTCTACGCAACTCCGCTCACCAAGGGGTTTATTGAACTCAATTTGTCCGAAAAAGGGATGCTGGACAAAACCAGCATCCAGACTGTGCATGCGGGAGAAATGGTGAACATTGGTCCCTTTGAGGTGGAATTCTTCCATGTCTGCCATTCCATTCCAGACAGCGTCGGTTTGGGCATAACCTGCCCCGACGGTTTAGTCGTTCACACAGGGGATTATAAATTTGATCCTACTCCCGTTGACGGATGGCCAACAGATTTTGCCAAGCTGGCTGAATTCTCCGGGCGAGGTGTCCTCGCCTTACTGGCAGATTCCACCAACGCGGATAAACCGGGGTGGACGCCTTCAGAAATGGTAATTAATGACTCCCTGGACAAGGTGTTCAGGTCCGCGCCGGGCCGGATTATTGTGGCATCCTTCGCCTCCCTGGTGTCAAGGATGCAGCAAGTTATTGATACAGCTGACCGTTATGGACGCAAGATCGCTTTTGTCGGCTACAGCATGACTCAGAATTCCAAAATGGCAAAAAAATTGGGTTACCTGGAAATTCCTCCCGATATTGAAGTCGGGTTAGAAGCAGCCTTAAACATGAAACCCAAAGATGTAGTGTTAATGGCAACTGGTTCCCAAGGAGAGCCCTTCTCTATCATGGGCAGGCTTTCCCGGGGCACTAACAAACGTTTTGACCTGATCAAAGACGATACAATTGTGCTTTCTTCCTCTGCCATACCGGGTAATGAGGAAGCAGTATTTAAAACCATCAACCGCCTGTTCCGCCGGGGTGCAAATGTTGTTTACGAGCCACTTGCCGGCGGTGTTCATGTCTCAGGACATGCCAACCAGGACGAGATGAAGCTAATGTTGAATATCATTAATCCCAAATACTTGATTCCTGTACACGGAGAATTAAGACATTTAAAACAGCACGCTGTGCTGGCTGAGGAATCTGAATTTCCAACCGAAAATGTGCTGGTGATTGAAAATGGAGAGGTCATTGAATTTGAGGGTGGAAAATTGGAAATCAAAGACCGTATCCCTGGTAATTATGTCTTTGTGGACGGTTCACGCGTAGGAGAAATCGGACCCAGCGTTGTCCGGGAAAGAGAACAGCTTGCCCAGGATGGGGTCATGTTGATCAGCCTGGTTCTGGACAGGAATGGCAAATTGCATGAAGAACCAGAGATTATCTCCCGTGGATTTGTATATAAACACGATGATGATGATATCATCGAGCAGACCCAGCAAAAAATAGTCGGGGTTGTCGAAAATACCAAGGGTGATTTACATGACGAATTAGTTCACACCATCCGTTCCTTCCTTTACAGCAAAACTAAAAAACGACCGGTTGTCCTGGCTACCATGAACTGGCTCTAAATCAAAAAAGGGTTAACCAAAAATCCCCGGTGAATCACCGGGGATTTTTTTATTAAGGAAAACAGGTAACAAACTTATTATGATCCAGGCCAACCGTGATCCCCGATCAGGGGTACAAACGCGACCGGGGTGAGGCTATCTCTGATAATTTCCTCCCCCCGGCGCTGGTAGAGATGAAGCACTTGACCGATCCTACCCCCTACAGGCATGATTAACCGCCCGCCATCGGCAAGCTGGTCCAGCAGAGGAACAGGGACATCCGGCGCAGCTGCGGTGACCATGATCGCATCATAGGGAGCAAAATCCAGCAACCCCCTGGTGCCATCCCCCAGGTGAACCTGGATATTATCAAATCCCAGATCTGCCAGCAGTTGGGTAGCACTTTCAGCCAAAGAAGGATGACGTTCAACCGTATGCACTTCCGCTGCCAGCTTTCCCAGGATGGCTGCCTGGTACCCAGATCCAGTCCCAATTTCCAGCACCCGTTCCTCACCTCCCAGATTCAGGTGTTTGGTCATATAGGCCACAATATAAGGTTGGGAGATGGTCTGCCCTTTTCCAATCGGCAAGGGGCCGTCCTCATAAGCAAAGAGATGCTGATTTTTAGGGATAAATAAATGGCGGGGGGTATCTAAAAATGCCTCCAGGATGCGCGGCGAGGTAATCCCCCGGTTGGCTATTTGCCTCTCAACCATGTGTTTCCTAGCTAGCTGAAAATCTATTTTTCCCAAAATAGTACCCTCAATGAGGTTGGATTAACTCAGAAGATAAGCAATGATCCACTGGGTAGTGGCGATTAAAGCATCCTGGTGGGTTCTTTCATAACTATGGGAGGCATCCACCCCGGGTCCGACCAGGGCAACCGCAACATCTCCTCCTGCCCGCCAATAGGCTTCCCCGTCAGAACCATAATAGGGATAAATATCCACCTTGTAAGGGATTTTATGATCATCAGCCAGGGACCGGAGCCGCTGACTTAACCCGTGGTGATAGGGTCCGCCGGAGTCCTTTACGCACAGGGTGGCATGGAATTCGTCTGAGGTCTGTCCTTCCCCAATCGCAGCCATATCGACCGCAACCAATTCTTTAATTCCCTCCGGGAAACCCGAGGCTGCCCCATGACCAACTTCCTCATAATTACTGAAAAGGAAAACCGTATCCTGGGCAGGTTTTTGCCCAGCATTAAAAAGGGCCTGGATTGCTGCCGCCAGACAGGCAACTGCTGCTTTATCATCCAGGTGGCGGGAGCGAATAAACCCCTGGGTGGTTTCAACGCGGGGGTCGAAGGCAACAAAATCCCCTACCTGGATGCCAGCTTCCCAAGTCTCCTCTGCCGAGGAGGTCCGGTAATCCAGCCGCACTTCCATGGTCGCTGCGGAACGTTCCGTTGTGTTGACCTCTTTGCTGAAAACATGCCCAGAGGATTTATTCAGCAGCACCGTCCCCCGAACAGGTTCGCCACCACCGGAGTACACCGTGCAGCCTTCTCCTTCAATTGTGTTCCAGGAATATCCGCCCAGCTGGGTCAGCTTAAGGCGGCCGTTCGGTTTGATTTCCTTCACCATCGCTCCCAGCGTATCCACATGAGCTGTTAAACCTCGCGGGGCGGTGCTTTCATTGCCGGCCCAACTCGCCACCAGCCCTCCCTTGGCTGTCCTCTGCAGGACTAAATCTGGAAAAGCCGCCAGCTGGTCCTCAAGATAACCAATAACCTGGTCTGTATATCCAGTTGGACTGGGAATATTTAATAACTCCAGCAAGATTTCGGTTAGATAAGTTTGATTAAAGTCTGGTAATTTTTTCATTTATCGCCTTGTTGGTTATCTAGATCGTCACCTTCAAAGTCCTGGATCACTTCCCGCCAAGAGGCCAGCAGAGGAATGGTTTTTCCACTCTGGTAATCATAAGCTACCTGGACTGATTTCCCTGCAGCAAAGATCTTCCCGGTGACTGGTTCTCTGATCAGGTACTCCATATCAAGGCTCTTATTGCCCAGCCGGGAGACGCGCACGCCAACCTCAACCTCATCTGTCATCAGGATCGGCGCTTGAAAATCAAGTTCCACCCGGGCCAGAATGAATCCTATCTCTAGAAAAGACTTTCCATCCCACAATCCGAGCTGTCGGATGTAGGATACCCGGGCATGCTCTATATAGGTTAGAAAGCCAGCGTTGTTGACATGGCCCTGGGGATCCAGGTCGCCGTAGCGGACGGTAATTGGGTGGAAAAAGCGGTGTTTGGACATGTTTGCATTATACATGAAATAGGGTTTTCGCCACAGGCGGGGATGAACACTGTGTTGACATCCCAAAGTTCTTTATGTACACTATAAGAAACAAAGTTGTACCAGAGCTCTTGACTATACTTTACACCCTCAATGCGGTCATGTTTATTCCATCATCATCCGGGTTCAGGCCTACTTGGGATGATGTTTTCTTTTATTAGTTCCCAGTTCTGTATTATAAGATTACCAGTTTCTTGGTTTACTCATTTTTCATAAACGATGTTTTGGAAAATATATGTGTTGATTCTTGAACTATTGCACTAACGAGGGTTTACAAAAATAAAATATTCTGAAGCCAAATTGACAAACATGATCAAGTTCAAAGGGAGAAAACATGAATAAAAGAAATTGGGTGTTGAAATTTCTGACCTTGTTGTTCTGCGGTTCAGTCCTCATCAGCGCGGGATGTACAAAACCAACAGACGAAGAGAAATTAGCCATGACGGCTGCCGTTGAAGTTATGGCTCCAGATACTCCCGTTGGCGAAGCTGAAAAACCTCCAGATACACCACTTCCGCCACCATGGACTTTTGTTGATACTTATGGCCTTGATTCCATGATTGCCTTAGATGAGTACACGAATATCATTGGTTTGGAGGACTCTGACAAGCAAAAACTGGATGTCCGAATTGATATCGAAGGGAATAACGTCTGGGCAGGTGGTCTGGATGTGGAAGGGATACCACCATCAGCCGAGCCTTATTCAGATATTGTATTCACTGCCCGGGGAACTTTTGACTATCCTCCTGACTATACGGACCTTCCGGTCAATGGAATGCACACTTGTGGATATTACAACTACGAAGTTCCTACCTGGGTTTCCTGTCCTCAGGGTTTAGATACAACTGGCATTACCCGGTGGCATGTGTTATATGTTGGATTCGGAGATACTGTCCCGCTAAATCATGATACACGCTACGGCACCGTTGCACTCGCAATGATCCTAGCTAATGATCCCCTAGGCATTTACATTCCACACCCAGAATTTCCCCAGGATCATTTTGGAGGGACTAATGTCTGGCTAATTAATCAATCTGCACCAGGAGAGGTCTGGGAATCAAATGCTTACGATTCTGGCTGGAATCCAATAAATGTGGATTTCTTTACGGCATTTTATAAAAACATTGCTGCGTTTTATGTGTCAGCAGCTGATGTGGAATTAGAATATCCCTTTGGAAGGCCTACTTGTGATTGGGCTGATCCAAATGACTGGCAAAACTCCTTTAGTGGTGATACAGAATTTGGTGATGCAACAATCGATCCCACCCAATGGGGTATCGGTTCGCAAATCTTTATGCAAAATAAACCCAAAGCTGTCAGTTTCCTGCCTGAAGGTTATTATTTGTGTGGTTTAGGTATTGGCGGTTGCCGCTTTAATTATGGTGGCGGTGGGGAAGAAGACAATGTAATGGCGTCTTGTGAATGCGTTGGATGCACCAATCAAGCAGGTTGCGATTGTGCTTTGTTTAGAAAAGATAAATATTACGGGGGATTTACTTTTCGACCAATGAATGAAAAACCCTGGGAGTATGTTGCGGATGCTAACCAAATAACTCTGCTTGATCCAAAAGCCAATTACAACTGTATCTGCGTAAGCGAATAAGACGATCTTAATTCATACTTTAAGGCTTATAAGGAGGATCCAATAAATTCTATTTGGATCCTCCCGTCTTTTTCGGGAAACCCATGAGATAATGAAAGGCATCTGCCTAATTACGTTTATCGTACGTATAAGTTCGACTTTGACTATCAAAAAAATGCCAAGAATGAATATAATGTATTGGCACTGGAAAATTTCATGGAAGTACTGACCAGTTTGTTCACCATCTTGATCGTCGTCCTGTTGGGTTTGTTCAGCAGGAAAACCGGGATATTTAAAGCGGAACACGCCAAAACGCTGTCTTCATTTGTGTATTATTTTGGTCTGCCAACCCTGTTTTTTACCAAGTTATCCTCCCTGGACATATCCTCTCTCGACATTCAGCTGGTGCTGGGCACCCTGCTGCCGACGGTGATCCTGCTGGCAGCTCTGCTATTTTTAAAAACGCTCAAGCTTATCAACAAGGACACTTACATTCTGCTGAGTCTATCGATTAGCTTTGGCAGTTATGCTTTTTTTGGGATTGCATTCTTTGAGACTTTCCAGGGAGGCAAATGGCTGGCAAACTCTATCCTGTCCGCTTCCTTGTTAGGTGTGCTAGGCATCATTACCACCTTGCTGCTCCTAGAATATGCCAGCAATCAAAACCAGGGAAGAAGTTTCCTGGCTAAAATTTTTACCAACCCCCTGATTCTGTCAATCATCTTGGGCATTGTGTCTTCCCTGGCAGGATTTCAGTTGGCTTTCCTAAATAACGCCTTCATCCTGGTAGGGCAAACTTCCAGCGCGGTTGCAATTTTTGTGTTGGGGATGTTTATCTACGATCATTTTTCTCTGGAGACAATCAAAAAAGCATTACCCTATTCCATTTTTAGGACGGTGGGACTACCGCTGGCCGCCTATCTTACTATCCTGATATTACTCCCTGGAAGCGGGGAGCTAAATCAGTTTCTATTGTTGGAAAATGGGATGCCGGCGGCTATCGCCCTGGTTGTATTTGCTGAAAGGTACGAGTATAAAGTCACCGAAACTGCCGGAATCGTCAGCCTGACATCAATCTTCAGTTTTATCAGTCTGACTGCGATCTTTTATATCTCGCAGTTAATCTTTTAGTTAAACTGTTTTCCTCGTTCAAACTTCATCCCAGGAAGCGGTTTCCCAGGGATATACCTCCACTTCTTTGGCTCTATCCCGGACCTCCGGATCGCTTGAATATCTCCCTCTTAAATGATCGGGTAGAAGTTCCGCGATTTCCCGCATGATTCTATCCCCCAGCTCTTCCAGCTGGAGCCGTCTTTCTCTTCCTCTCCCCGTGATTGATACAGGTCCGTATGGTTTTCCGACCCTGATGGTGACCTTGGGTTTATTCCAGAGCCGGAGTGGTAACGCGTCATTAAAGCCGGTAAATCCAACTGGCAGTATTTGAGCGCCGGTTCGAGCAGCCAGGTAAGCCGTGCCCGGTCGGGCAGGCCGAATCATCTCTGCCCAGGCTCCTCCCTCTGGGAAAATACCAGAAAATCCGTCTTGTTTTAGGACATATTCAGCATCCCGGATGGCCTGCCTGGAACCGGTTCCCCGATAAACATACAGTACTCCCCACAAGCGGGGCAGCAATTTAGCCCAGCCAGGCGTAAAAGCAGGATTCGCGCCCGAAAACATCTCAATCGAAGGCGGAGCTAGATGAAGCATAGCCACAGAACCCGCGAAACTGAAATGATTGCCGGTGATGATCAAGGGCCCTTTGTGGGGAATATTTTCCTCCCCATTCAGTTCAAAATCACTAAATATGTTAAATGCCAGGTGAATCAGTCCCTTGAGAACGGACCTGATGAATAATCTTCGGGGATATTTAAAATCTGCTATGGATAACTCCTTGACCAGGCTGGGTGCTCCACCTCCTGTTTCTCAATTTCGCGGAGTATATTGTCAATATTCCTCAAAGCAAATTAAATCGGAATCGGATTACATTATTCTATCAATATCCCGGCACAGGAGAAGTGTAAAGCTTTGCGGGTTTTTGCTCAGGATAATAATGGAATACGCTGCGAGTTTCGGTATATTTCTCCACCAAAGCTTGATCTGTTCGGGGACCAATGCTCCAGGCGAAAATAAACGGGGAATCCAAGGTCGGGGATTCCAGTTCAAGCAGGCTACCATAGGGCATCCAGAGCTCAGAATGAACAATCACCAATGCCGGCGTGAGTTCTTCAGCTGAAGCTGAAGTGAAGACCGCCAGATCGGACCGCTCAATGCCATACAATCCCCTTAATTCTTCTATCCGGTCAGGAAGGTAAAAATAGAGATTTCCGAAAATCAGCAGGGAAGTACAACAGACAATAAATACCGATCGAACCCTGTCCCACCCGCCCTTAAGTCTCCAGGGGTTGCCGGGCCCGGTTAACCAGCCTGCTAACCAGGTAATTCCCAGCACTTTAAGGATGGTCAATCCTGGCAGGGCTTCAAAATAATATCGCGGACCGAACAGCCGGGATCCAATCCAGTAAGCCGCATACAGGATGATCAGGGAAAGAAAAATCCCTAATAACAAATAGGTGCTCCTGGATTTATGGGCTTTTATTAAACCAAATGGCAATAAGATCCAGGAGATTTTCCAATACCCGAACAGATCACTTAACCCGGTCCGTAGGCTTTGTTTTGTATTCCACCAACCCTGGAGCAAGCTGTGACCACCCTCAGTTACTCCGTATCCTGGGCCGAAACCAACTTTGTCATATGCCCACCACAGCGTGTAGGGATTAGTAAGGAATCTCCCCGTTAGCGCCCACTGCCATACAAAATGCAGAGAAAGCAGACTGAGTGTTATCCCGCCTGTCAGGATTATCTGCCAGCGTTCCTTGCTGCTGCCTCTGATTAATATCAATATGCCATGAATGCCAAACGGCAGCGCTATGGCAGCCATTGTCAGCGGTCTGGTCAACCCCAGGACACCCAGGCATAATCCAGCTGCTGCAGACTTTAACCATCCCCCCTGTTTCTCTTCTGTTTCAAGGGCATCAATCCAGAAAAGAGTAAATGCTGTACACAATACCAGACTCCAGACATGGGAAAGCAGAGTCCCTGCCTGAATTAAAAAGAAAGGAGAGGATCCCAGAAGAGCCGCCGCGAGTAAACCTACCGTTTCTCCAAAGGTACGTTTTCCCAGGCGGTAAACCAACCAGGCTGCGATACCTGCCAGGATCGGATTCACCCAATCCCGAAGCCCGACTTTAATGCCCAGCGACAGGACCACAGGCCATCCCAGCGGATATTTGGCAAACCGCAACCCCTGATAATCAACTACAAAAGGAACTAAAAAACTGCTCGAGAATTCCGGAGAAGGAAGATTCAGATCTCCACCAGCAATCACTTGTCCCTGCCAGAGATAAGCAAACTCATCTTCCAGATGAGCCATGTTTTCAAAGACCAGCCCTCCAACCAGAGCTGCGACAATAACAACCGCCAGGCTTAAAAGAACTGCAATCCGGTCAATGGATGTCATATTATCAGGCGTTAATTTTCCGCAGAGCTGTCAGCGCTGCTTCATGCAGAATACCGTTAGTTGCACAGATACCCCTGTTTTTTTCCAATGTCCTGCCCTGCGAGAAATCCAGTGGATTTCCATCCAGGTCTGTTACCCTTCCGCCGGCCTCTTCAACGATTACCGACCCGGCTGCCTGATCCCAGATTTTTTCCCGGTAATCCATCTTGCCGGGGGACAATAAACGCAGGTATATCTCTCCCTGTCCTGCAGCCAGCAGGGCATATTTCACCTGGCTATCCATCCGCACGGGATCCGCTTTACCTCCTAATTCTTCCTGAAAATGATCAACCTGGGAAACATTGGTGTGACCAATCTCGAACGAACGCATCAGGCGGGCTTGCTCGGGTTCCAATCGGGTTGATACTGTCAACGGTGAATACTGACCCTCTGCCTTGCTTTCCCGCAGCTCAGTCATCCAGCTTCCACTGCCCCTTTTGGCAACCAATAGTGACCCTCTTCCACCGATATCTTCCCGGAGATCAGAGTTTATATTTGGACAGCCGAGCACACCCAGCTGGACTTTCCCATTTTCCACATAAGCCAGCGCACAGGCATATTGGGCTCCCCGCAAAAAACCCTTGGTGCCGTCGATGGGATCCAATGTCCAGTAGCTCTCTCCCGGGAAAGCAGCTCCCCGATCAATATATTCACAGACAAGCTTGGGAGTGACATCGGGAATTACACGATTTACAAATTTTGTTACCATATCCAGGGTTTCTTTCCCTTCTGGCGACCGCAGCGCACCAGCCTGCTCTTCTCCCACCAGAATTGCGTCAGGAAATCCCTTTCCCAGTAAAGAACTGACGACTGCCTGGGCGGCAAAATCTGCCACAGTTACAGGAGATCGGTCATCTTTTGTTAACGCTACAGACACCATTTCACTCTGGATGTCACCTGCCAGGGAAGCGGCTTGTCGCACAGCGTTTATGGCAAACTCAATTGTTGGTTCTTTGATATTTATCATAGGTTTAACTTAACATGGAACGCTCTACTCTGCAAGGGACACGTGTCTTGTTGATATTAGGTTACGGCGTCATTTATTTTCCGGGATCAGGAACTCCTGTCAAGTCATAGGTCATTGCTCCAGTTATCCTCACCGGGGCAATTTCCCCTTCAGGGATCTCTCCTTCCACAATTACCATGCCGTCAATTTCCGGAGCATCCCGATAAGTACGGCCAAGCGAGATCATCTCTGTTGAACCATCTACGATTCCCTGCCCTTCAATTAATACGTCCAATGTTTTTCCTACCAGGGCTTGGTTTTTCTGAAGAGAGATCCTCTGCTGGGTTAACATCAATCGTTCTTTCCTCTCTGTCTTTACAGCCGCTGGAACTGGATCGCCCAGGGTTTCAGAGGTTGTGCCTGGCTCGAAGGAAAATTCAAATACGCCGACCCGGTCAAATCGAACCTCTTTGATGAAATCAAGCAGGGCTTCAAATGCTTTCTCGGTTTCACCCGGATATCCCACAATAAATGTAGTTCTCAGGGCCAACCCGGACATTTCTTTTCGTAATTTTTCCACTGTCTTATACACCCAATCCATATTTGCCGGACGCCGCATACTTTTTAATACCCCCGGGTCCGCATGCTGGAGAGGAATATCAATATAAGGCAATATTTGTTGATTGGAGGCCATAACCTCGATCAACCGGTCTGTAATATATCCGGGATAGGCATATAAGATTCGGATCCAATCTACATCCGGTGCTGCCCGGGTTAATTCCTTCAGCAAAACCGCTAAGCCGTCTTTTTGTCCCAGGTCATGTCCATAATCAGTAGTATCCTGGGCGATCAGGTTGATTTCCCGAACACCCTGCATCTGAAGATAGCGGACATCCTGTAAAATATCCTCCAGTGGACGGCTGACAGCTGTTCCCTTGATCTTAGGAATAGCACAAAAGGCACAGGGACGGCGGCAGCCGTCTGCAATCTTCAGGTAAGCACTGTTTCCCTGGATATGGGCCTCTACTGTTCCCAGCGGAGAGCGGCCGACTACTTCAACATCCGGTAAGTGGTACAGGGGTTGAGGACTCCCTCCCTCTCGCAGGTTTTTTATTACCTGGAGGATGTCCATCCACCGTCGGGTACCAATCACTCCATCTATCCCGGGAACCTGCCGGACAACATCTTCGCCATACCGCTGAGTAAGGCATCCCGCGGCAACCAGCAGCTGATCTTTTTCTTTTACTGATGCCAATTCCTTCAAAACAGCATAGGATTCTTCCCGGGCTGGTTCGATAAATCCGCAGGTGTTTACAATCAGAAATTCAGCTTGTTGGGTATTCTCTTCTGCTGAAAATCCATCCCCCTGCAGCAGCTGGGCCATAGAATTGGAATCAACGGTATTTTTAGCACAGCCGAGAGATACCAGGTGAAAGGTTTTTTTCTTCATTAATTGATTGTTATTCCAGATATGTTTGCTACGGCACCGGGGTTGTTGTTTGTGTTGGTGTAGAAGTAACCGCGGGTGTTTCAGTTGGAGTCGGTGTAAATGAAACTAATGGTGTTGGCGTGACTATTCCTTCAGCTGTATATACCCGGTTAATTACCTCGCCGAAAAGACCCATAACACCCAGATCACGCTGGTTATAGATCACTTTAACGCCGCCAGCGTTCCCGGTCAGAATTTCGATACTCAATTCCCCGCCAAATAATTTTACGCTTCCCGGGAGCAACCTGCCTTCAAAAGCCAAGATATTATCAACCGTTACCCTCACCCAAGATCTCTGAATGAGGATCAACTGAATCTGAACTTTTTCATTCCCTGTCAACTGGGGAGTGGATGTTGGCTCTCCTTCCTCAACCTCAGGATCTGCAGGTTCCGGGGTAAGAGCTACTTCAACTTCAATCTCCCCCGATGTAGATAGAGGCTGCTCCGGGGTTGGTGTGTGAGTGAGGGACGGCAGCAATATATCCGCTACGCCGGGAATGGTTGCAGTGGATTCAGAAGCTGCTCCTTGATTCCCAAATATCAGCACACTGGACCAGATCGACACACTGACAATCAACAGCACTGCCCCAACCCATAATATCGTCGGACTGGCGATAAAGCGGCGTAACCAAACCCTCAGGGAAAAAGAACTTCTAGTATCAGGTTGGTGCTTACGGACCTTAGATAACCGGGTCTGTAACACTTCTGCATAGTTTAATAATAACGGTTCTGGATCCAAACCCAGGAATTGAGCATAATTCTTAACCATCCCTCTACCCTGAACAGTGGAGGGCAGCTCTTCAAGACTGCCTTTCTCAATTGCTGTCAAGTAGCGTTCCGGAATAAATATCTGGTTTTCTACATTTGATAGTGCAAAGCCCAATCTTTCCCGCTGGGTTTTTAATATTGTCCCAATCTCTCCCAGGGGTTGAGCATCTTTAGGCGCTGGGGGTGTTATAGATTCGTCTTGAGGAGGTTTAGGTTCGCCGGAAATTTCCCCAACTTCAGCTAATCTCAATTGAGCGATCAGGGGGGAAGGATCCAGAGCAAGGGCTCTGGCATAAGCCCGGACAAACCCTTTTTGCTGCACAGAGGAGGGTAGAACATCAAAATTATCCGCTTCAATCGCGGTTAAATACTTCACCCTGACCCGCGTTAAAACAGAAATCTCATCTAATGATAGTTTCTGTTCTTCCCGGGATTGTTTTAATATCTGCCCAATCGAGAGTTTGTTTTCAATCATATTTCAATACAAAGACCGGTCTGGCCAGCTGTTTGGCTGATCCCAGACCGGTTTTTTTTCATCTACAGGCTGGAGAACTCTTACTCAGTCTCGCCTTCCTCAATTTCCACTTCCGCAACCTCTTCAGCCAGATCAGCTTCAGCAGCAGGCTCACTCTCGTCAGCCACATCATCGGTTTCAAAATCCTGATCAATGTCTTCATCATCGAAGATGTCAACCAGGGCTTCTTCCACTCTCAGCGCTTCCTGTTCTTCTTCTTCCAGAGCGGATTCGGGTGATTCGCCTTCACGGTGAACGATGATTTCAATTTTCGGGATCAGGTCCACTGTCAGGCGGACTGACACATCATGTTTTCCGATCATACGCAAAGGCTGGGATTCAATCTGTTTGGCTTCCACGGTCACTCCGATTTCCTCGCTGACCTTTTCAGCGATCATCTGGGTGTTAATAGAGCCATACAACCGGCGGGTTTCACTGGCCTTGGCAGCAAAAAGGAAAAGTTTTCCTTCCAGCTGCTCTGCAACGCCGCCTAATTCCTGATTCACCTTGGCTCGTTTTACTTCACCGTGTTTCTTGATGCGGCCAGCCTGCTTAATAGCGCCAGGGGTTGCCAAAACAACCAGTCCCTGGGGCATCAGGTAATTCCGGGCATAACCGGGAGCTACTTTTTTTACATCCCCGGCACGGCCCAACTTATACACGTCTTCTAACAGCAATACTTTCATGGTCTCTAGCCCTTTCTACTAAATTTGAATAGAGTATATCTGGTGCGAAGGGTACAACGCACAAGACGCGGAAAATTTTACCAGATGGCAAGAACCCAGTCAATGATCCCGAGTTTCTATACAGGGTGGACAAGTAATGAAATCAACCAAGAGGATCCACGGGTTTTGGTTAATTAACTTCTAAAATAGATAATCAGGGCAATTAGACCAATCAGCACAATAAGCTGAAGGGCAAATCCAATCCCGATGGTTTCGTTGGCCCGTTTGTCCTCCAGTCGGAGCAGCGGAGGGGCACCCAGAACCTGAAAAACGGGTCCTGTGAACCAGGTGAAAATTGCTCCCCCAATCAGTCCTCCGATATGTCCCCAGTTATCAATCCCGGGATACATACCAATAAAGAGATTCACCGCTGCGACCTGGATAATTTGCCAGAGAGCAACCCGGGATTGATCCCCGATTAATTTTCTATGCTGGTAGATAAACACGCCTTCTGCCCCTAAGATGCCAAAGATCGCCGTAGATGATCCCAGAGAAGGGGCCGGGGTAAAGAAGAAAGAAAACATATTTCCAGCAATACCGGCGATTAAATATAATCCCAGGAAACGGAATGATCCAAAGAAGCGCTCCACCCTTCTTCCCAGGATATAAAGGGCATACATATTAAATCCAAGATGAATAATTGATCCATGCAGGAACATGGGCGTTACCAGCCGCCAATACTGACCTGCTAAAATCAACTCGTTTATTTTTAAACCTATCGCTGCTGGAACATCAAAACCTACCAGATAATCGGTCAGAATTTGAAGCAGATACAAAACCACATTAATGACCATCAAAGAGTAGGTAACCAGCGGTTTCCGGTCAGGCAGCTTAATTCTCAGGGATGGTTGGGCTTGACTTGTGTATCCGTCCACCCGTTCCTGATGCCGTCCTAAATTTTCCGAGTCTGATCCAGGCGGGTAAAGATCATCCCGGGTCACCGCCCTTTGGAAATTTATTGGACCGGAAGCGTTCGCACTGATAGAAGGAAGGTTTATCTCTGTCTGGGGATTTGTGTCCAGCTCCAATCTGGCTTTCTCCACAGCGTCCTTGATCCGCTCCAGCGCAACAGGATCCTGAGATAAATCTATATTATTTTTCCGGGAGATTTCAGAGAGGATGATGGATACTAACTGCTGACCTGGATCATTTTTTTCTGAGGAAACGGGTAAATAACTCTGGTTCATAAATTTACTTCTCGTTGGTAAACTCGCTGTTGTTCTGCTTTGATTATGGCTTCAATCGCATCTACGGTCTCGTTTAAGCGGTCATCTCTATTCACCACAATATAATCAAACAGCTCAATCTTCTTAAACTCCTGGCGTGTGGTTGCAATTCTCAATTTAAGACTTTCTTTGGTTTCTGTATTTCTCTTTTTTAGGCGATTAATCAACTCTTCGTCACTCTGGGGTGACAAAAAAATCAACAGCGCGTCCTCAGCCAGATTCCGCACAGTTTCAGCTCCCTGGACATCGATCCTCATGATGACATTTTTCCCGCTTGCCAGAGCTTCTCTTACCTGTGATTTTGGAATGCCCTTGTAATCTTGATAAACTACTGCATATTCGAGCAGTTCTCCTTCATTAATCATTCTGGCGAATTCATCTTCGGAGAGGAAAAAATAGTCCTCCCCATCTACTTCCTCTGGACGGGGTTTGCGGGTTGTGGCAGTGATTACAAAATGAAAAGGCAAACCACGAGATTTCATCACCTCCAGCACAGAATCTTTCCCCACCCCGGAAGGACCGGAGATCACAATTAATAGAGGGTTAGGCGGATTCAGATTAAAAACAGAAGCCGATGAGTTGTCATTCATAACAAAATATCCTTATCCATTATAATTGGAGCGTACAATTTCCACTTTTTGGAGTCAGCTGTATGCCAAATTACGAATACTATTGTACTGATTGTAATCAAATTTTTGAAATATTCCTGACCTATCAGGAATACGGATCCCAGACAATGGGTTGTCCCAAGTGTGAGAGCACGCATATCAAGCGGATAATCAAACCTGTCCGGGTTGCCCGTTCAGATGAAGCCAGGCTGGAATCGCTGGCTGACCCGGAACAATTAGCGGGGCTGGATGATGATCCCCAGGCACTTGGACAGATGATGCGCCAGATGAGCCGGGAATTAGGGGAAGATATGGGCCCCGAATTTGATGAGGTGGTCAACCGGTTGGAAAAAGGTCAATCTCCCGAGGACATTGAACGCGATCTTCCGGATCTGGGCTCTGACGGGGGCGATCTCAATCCCGGTCTTGATCTGTAAATCTGAACCCAGCAAGTAAATCAACCTTTAACAATCCTTCCCCTGTCATTAATACCCGGACGCTTTCAGCCACTGCAGGAGAATTTTCCACAGTTCTGCCTGGACTTCATCAAATGAGCGGTCGGCATCCACAATTATCCAGCGATCAGGGTCTGCCTTCACCAACTCAAGATATCCAGCTCTAACCCGGTGGTGAAAGTTTATATCGTAGGCATCCAGCCGATTGAGTCCTCCCGCATCCAGCCGGCGTTGTAAGCCTACTTCCGGTTCCAGGTCCAGCAGGAGTGTCAAGTCAGGGGTTAATCCCCCGGTTGCATAATAAATTATCCCCTGCAGCGATTCCACGGTATTCCTATGGCCATAACCCTGGTATGCCAGAGTAGAATCCGCATAGCGGTCGCACAACACGATGCCGCCTGAAGCCAGATGCGGTTTAATAATTTCATCAACCAGCTGAGCCCGGGCTGCCTGGTAGAGCAATGCTTCGGTGCGATCCACCATGGCTGTGTTTTTCAGGTCCAGCAGAGTTTCCCGAATCTGATCCCCAATGAGTGTCCCGCCGGGTTCCCTTGTTGTCAATATTGGATATCCATCCTGAATTAACAGCTCAGCCATAATATCCATCTGAGCGGTTTTTCCGCTGCCGTCAGGACCTTCGAAGGTGATAAATTTTCCCGTTTTACTCTGCATTGATTGATGAGTTTCCAACTCTATGCTTTTTCAGCTCTTCCTCTACCAGTTAATGGATAATTACGATTCTTCCCTGAAAATTCTCACTCTCCGGTTGGGATCTTTCCCGTAAGAATGAGAAACCAGGTTGGCTTGGTTCACCATCTGGTGCTGAAGACGTCTGATATAAGATGAAGCTGGTGGCAGTTCCACCCAGCGTTCTCCATTCAGCACTGCCTGGATGGCGCCCTGGGTTTGCTGCAGTGTCTGTTCATCACTTTTAGAAAGAGAGCCATTTTTCAGATTAAAAACATCCTTTAATAAATGCTCCATTCTTTTGGCTGTATTAGATCGCAAGACATAAATTGGCAAGCCCAGTTCTTCTGCTTCTGCAATCGCCTTGGGATTATCCCGGTAATGATGTTTCAGGGTGACTGCTATTCGGGCATCCTTGACATGCTTTTCAATGGAGATTGGAACATTCAGGTTTTTGGCTGCTTTCAGCATCCGGTCGCGGGCAACGCCATAAGTAAAAACCGGTAAAGTTTCCAACTCTTCATGGTCCAGCTGCCATTGCGGTTCACCGCCAGCAAACTCGTTCTGGGGGGTGGGGTCTACTCCTATACTCTGTAATAGGGGGCGGGTAGGAGTTTTTTTTATTTTAATTTCACCGTCTTCTGACCGGGACCTGACTTCAGGTATAAGCAGTTCACCTCGCAGAAGTGAATCTACAGCTGTGGCGACATCTTGATGAATTGCCAGGCTGTCTCTGGTTTGGATTTCAATTAAAACATGAAAAGTGGGATTGGATCGACGTTCCAGGACGGTTTTTTGAGTTCCCCTCCGTCTGGCTTCCTCGTCAGAAAGTGTAACCGATTCGATTCCCCCTACAAGGTCTGCCAGGGTTGGATTTATCAACAGGTTCTGAAGAGTATTTCCGTGAGCTGTCCCAATCAACTGCACCCCACGTTCTGCTATGGTGCGGGCAGCCAGGGCTTCCAATTCTCTTCCAATTTCATCAATTACAATTACTTCCGGGTTGTGGTTTTCCACCGCTTCAATCATCACTTCATGCTGAAGAGAGGGCTGGGCAACCTGCATCCGGCGGGCTTTTCCGATGGCAGGGTGGGGAACATCCCCATCACCCGCAATTTCATTGGAGGTATCTACTATCACCACCCTTCTGTTCTCCGCTAGAATCCTGGCCGCTTCCCGCAGCATGGTTGTTTTTCCCACCCCCGGGCGACCTAAAATCAGCAAACTTTTACCACTTTCGATCAAATCTTTGACGATATCCGTCGTTCCATAAACCGCTCGCCCAACCCGGCAAGTCAAACCGACGATTTCTCCTGTGCGGTTCCGGAGAGCGGCAATTCTATGCAGGGTGCGTTCCAAACCGGCTCGGTTATCGCCGTCAAATTCACCGATCCGCTTAACGACATATCCAATATCCTTGCGGGTGATCTCACTGCCGCTCAATTCAAATTCCTCTCCAGAAAATCGCGCAGTTGGAACGCGTCCAAGATCGAGAATGACCTCAATCAAATCAGCATTCTTTTCTTCTACCACAATTGACTTGCTGATTTCAGGCGGCAAGACTTCAAATAATGAATCTAAGTTGTCAGTAATGCGGTGGTTTGACATAATCAGTTCTTAATTTCTGTATTGGATATCGGGGTTGTGATATCCGGCTGTTTTTCAAAGGCTTGGTAGTTGAAGGTCTGTTTGGCATTATAGTGGACAGCCAGTCTTTTCACCACTGCTCTTTGTTCTGGTCCAGGATCGGCTCCGGCTCTTTCCAGGGCTGAAGCGATTCTCTCCTGATAGGAACGGATCCGAAGGTAAACATCATGTGTATTACGGTAAGGTAAATTGGTGAACAATGCCGCCAGATATTCATCCATGTCAGATAACTGCGGCTCCAGAATTATATCCACCAGGATGCCATTAGGACCAAATCTGGTTTCCGCAAATCCTGCTATTCTCCCTTCGTGCCAACAAATCATACCTTCAATTTTGGGGAAAGTAGGTGGAGGTTCCACCCGCTGGACCGCACCGGGTACGATCCTCTGGTATAACGATACAATCTGATCATCATCCCCTCTTGTAATTGGCTTCCAGGATTTTTTTCCTGTGCCAAGTGCGAATCCCCGGGGGAATTTCCAGATCTGCTGTTCTGCATAGGCACGAAAACCAGCCTGGTAGAGAATATTTTCCTCAAGTACATTGAGGGGAACTTCTGCCAGAACCTGTACAGCACCTCGTTCTCCCGCCTGGGCCGTGAGCAGTGAAAGCAATTTCCCGGTTCCAGTCTGTGAACTCATTTCCATCGGTGCCAGGAATACTAGCCGGGCTGATAAACTTGCAGGGGAATGATAGATTTGGCCAATTAATAAGGGGAAAGATTCAGAATCAAGGGGGTGAACTGCCGTAAAAAATCCGCTGGAGGGGGCAGTTATGGAGAGCAGGGCACATGAAAACAAACCCGGATTGTAAACCAACCTGAGGGTATTATCCAGATACAGCTGCTGTTTTTGGTAGCGCAGTAAGGTATATAAATCCTTCCACGCAATACTTCGTGCCATAAAGTTAAAATCTCAACGTCCGCTATTTTCTTGAATTAGGTGTAAAAAATAGCGGTGAACACGATCATCGTCAGAAAGTTCAGGGTGGAAGGCTGTAGCAAGCAAATGTTCTTGCCTGGCTGCAACTATCCGCCCATCTGGTAACTTTGCTAGCGCTTCTGCTTCGCCTTCAACTGCGGTGATTAGCGGCGCCCGGATGAAAATTCCAGGGAAGGGGGCCGGAATGGAAGATATAACCTCCAGTGCAGGAATATCCAACTCAGTTTCAAAACTGGCAATTTGTCTCCCGAATGCATTCCGGTCAACAGTGATATCCATTAATTCAAGCAAAGGTTGGTTCCGGTGAGCGTCTTTAGAAAGGAAGATCGCGCCGGCACAGGTACCCCAGATCACCTTCTTTTTTCCGAAATCACGCAGGGGTTCCAAGAGATCAAAATCAACTGCAAGTTTTCCTATTGTAGTTGATTCGCCACCGGGAATTATGATCCCGTCCAGATCCTGGATCTGTTCCGGCAGTCTAACTTCAACAGACTGAACACCTATTCCAGTAAGGACTGCCAGATGTTCCTGATATGAACCTTGTAAAGCCAGGACACCTACCCTCAGGTTCCGTGGATCAAATGGCGGTCGGGATTCTTTCATAGGTATAAAGTTTAATCGAATGTCAAAATAGCTCTACCAACCGCGGTCGGCCAGGTGCTCATTATCTGCCAATTCGGATACATTCTTGCCAACCATTGCCTCACCTAAATTCCTGCTGATCTCAGCGAGAATTTCCGGGTTATTGTAATGAGTAACCGCTTTAACTATCGCTTCACCACGCTTGGCTGGATTCCCGGCTTTAAAGATACCAGATCCGACAAATACGCCGTCAACACCCAATTGCATCATTAAAGCTGCGTCTGCGGGTGTAGCTATTCCTCCGGCAGCAAAATTTACCACAGGGAGCCGGCCGAGCTCTCGGGTTTCTTTGACAAGTTCAAACGGGGCCCCGATATTCTTGGCAAAAGTCATCAGCTCTTCTTCTGGCATATTACACAGCTGCTTGATTTCTCCAAAAACCGTTCTGGCGTGCCGGACAGCCTCGACCACATCCCCGGTTCCGGCTTCCCCTTTTGTCCGGATCATGGCTGCTCCTTCACCTATCCTGCGCAGGGCTTCCCCTAAATCTCTACATCCACAGACAAAGGGGGTTTTAAACTGGTGTTTGTTTATATGGTGGGCTTCATCAGCAGGCGTTAATACCTCGGATTCGTCAATGAAATCAACTTCCAGGGCTTCCAGAATTTGGGCTTCAACAAAGTGCCCGATGCGGACTTTGGCCATCACTGGAATTGAGACACTTTTCATTATTTCCGTGATCAGCTCGGGGGCGCTCATTCGAGCAACACCACCATCAGCTCTGATATCTGCTGGGACTCTCTCTAAAGCCATAACGGCAACTGCGCCAGCTTCTTCTGCTATCTTTGCGTGATCTGCTGTGACAACATCCATTATCACGCCGCCCTTAAGCATTTGAGCTAAGCCTTTTTTTGTTGTATAGGTGCTTACTTGAGACTCCACTTTCACCACACTCCTATTAAATTGCTTGTCTGGAGCACACCGATTGCATCTTCCCAACAAGCAAAAAAACTATGGCATAACCCATCCAAATCAATTTTTTCAAGGATGGATTCTGGTAATCAAATTGCACCTTGATTCTACCACGGGCAATAATCAGAGGCAAATTTCATTAGCAGGGGATTTGTACTTAGGCGAGAAAATTAGCAGAACCTTTTAAGATACAAAAATCTTCCTTCCGAGTTCCTTGGTCGGAACGGGAAAGGAAGATTCGTCAGTCCAGAATCAGATTTAATCTAACGTGGAAAAACACTAATTCGAATCGCTGTCCGAATGTTTCCGTCAATTTCCACGTCAACAAATTCGGGAAAACTGACAACCTCATATCCATCCTCGGCAAGATAATTACGAGCTAAGGCTAGCGCTTTTACCGCCTGGTTGACCGCGCTGGCACCAATCGCCTGAACATTTACAAACTGGCGCTCACGAAATATGCCTGCTATTGCCCCCGCTACGGCTGAGGTTCGGGACGTCGCTGAAACCTTGATGATATCCACTTTGTCGGTATCCATGACAAGCTCCCTGGGGTAAGACGTAAGCTAGTCTTACAACATTGAAATATTCACTTGTTGCTTTTCATTGTACAAAAAGCCACTGATAAAATCAAGCGGGCAGGAAGGAGTTGACGACCGGATTATTGATTATACGCAATGTAATTTTAACTAGGCGGTATTTGTACACTCCTGGGGTACAATATGCCTGTTGTTAATAAATCTGTTTAGGATCTCATTAACCACATCTCACTATCTCGATAAGGTTTCTAACCCACGGACTACGACCCAAAGGATATTCTATGAATTCAGAAACTATCTATTTTGAACAGCTCGAGGAGTTGATTGAATCGTTTCCCCCGGACACTATCCTCAGCAGGACCATTTACCAAGATGATTCGATAAAAACAATTCTGTTTGGATTTCACCCTGGACAGGAGCTATCAGAACATACTGCCGCTGTCCCAGCGCTGCTTCACTTTATTCAAGGTGAAGCTCAGTTGATCCTGGGAGAAGACAAAAAAACAGCTCAAGCGGGAACCTGGGTGCGGATTCCTCCTCGCCTTCCTCACAGCGTCCAGGCAAAGACAAAAACTTTGATGCTGTTGTATTTATTATTAGATGATTAGTGGTTTTTCAGTGGAGTGTTTCAATGAAAATATTAGCTGTAATTAGTGGTGAATACGGGAAAAGACACGTTCGGAATATTAGGAGTTTTGGCCCAAAATCCTGGGAAATAGAAACCTGGCAGACCCCGCCGGGTTTTCCCCCTTTCGTAGATGATCCAGAAGATTTCCTGCCCGATCAACTTCCCCCTGCCGATTTAATCCTTTCCTTTGCGGAACATAAAGGAGCGGCTGAACTACTTCCGGATATTGCCAAAATGACAAAAGCCCAAGCGGTACTGGTCGCAGTGGATGATGAACTCTGGCTCCCTCGAGGTCTCGATCGACAACTGCATGGTTGGCTTGAAGAGGCTGGCGTCGATTGTGTCACGCCCAAACCACTCTGCTCGCTGACTGAAACCACTTATGGCGTAACCCGGCATGAGACAGCTGACTATAACAATCCGCTAATCGCTGAGTTTGCCCGCTATTTTGGTCAACCTATATTATCCCTGGAGATTGATCCGGATTCGCGGACAATTACCTCCGCTGAAGTGACCCGAGATGCTGTTTGCGGTTGTGCGAGATACGCGGCTGAAGGATTAATTGGTTTGTCGGCAGATGAAGCCGAAGAGAAAGCCGGTTTACTGCACCATCACTATCCCTGCCTGGCAAGTATGCAAAAGCTGCCCCATTTTAACCACGACACCCTGATGCATGTTTCAGGTCAGGTCCTTAAGAACAATGTCGGTGACCAGGTAAAACCCTACAAACAAGTTCGTTCATTTAAACCCGGAAAATATTCGGAGTAAGTTATTTCCCTTTCCCGGCGAAGTGCTGCAGCATATCCTGATCGGTGACCTTGAACTCGGTCCGATTGATTTGGATCGCTCCTCGATCTGCAAACTGATACAGGTGGCGGCAAACCATCTCCCGGGTGGAACCGATCCGGGCAGCCATATCGTCCAGTGTCATGTCTCTGGTCAGAGTGTCTCCGGACTGATCTTCGAACTGTTCCAACAGCAGGTGTGCCAGTCTTCCCGCAACCGGTTGGAACGCCAATTCCTCCAGGATCTGGCTGGCTATGAGCATCCGCTCTACCATTAACTGAGCTAAAGCCCAGGTAAATTTCCCGTTGTTTAATAAGAAAGGCAGCAGACGATCCTGTGTCCAGATCCGGATACGACTCTCTTGATCGGCGATGAGGGCAACAGGCATGCCTATCCCTTCTTTGAAAAAACCCACCCCCCAGAAGACCTCGCCTTCTTCCAAAATCATCACCACCAGGCTTCTTCCGCCCGGGGATTCCTTCAAAGCTGTAATTTGACCCTCCTCAACCAGAAACAAGTAAGGCCAGGAAGAGCCGTAATGAGATACCCATTGACCCTTTGGGTACTCCCTGGTGATGCCCAAATCCATCATTTGCTGGACTTCCCCGGGGTCCATAGCGGAAAACAAAGGGTTTTCAGACAATCGTTTACCAAGATCCATGGGGGTCATTCCTTTTAATATTTGTGTTTAGTGCTCCAAGGAAACATTTCAGGCACTCATCTGGGGGACAGGGCTTGGACATTAATAGGGATTCCAGTTATTTGTCCTTATTGCTAATTATACTAAAGTGCGCTGCCTGATTCTAGCTAAACACAAGAGAAATCTCCGCCTGAGAGATCAACATTCATCCCTCAGTTTAATTTGCGTTAAAGCAAAGCCTTTTTTTCACAAAGAGGTTAGACTGTACTTCAGTTTTTATCCTATTTCTAATGCATAAAGCTTTGGAGGCAAATAATGCAAGAAACTCCCCAAAAGAACCGCACCGTCATGTCAATTATTGCAATCGTTATCGGTCTACTGATGGCATATCTGATTCCGTTCCTGACCCAAACTTCTCTAGAACGGGTGCTTGTCCATCTTATGGCTCACATTGATGCAGGAAACCCGACATTTACCAGCGGTCTGAAATTGTTTGATTTCTTCTACCCGGTATGGCGGGCATTGATCTTTGTCGCCGGAGCCGCTTTAATCGTTATCTCACAAGAAATCAAGAAAGGCACAGAATGGACTTACCCCTTGGCTATAACTCTCTTTGCCATCCCCTCCATTGGAGGAATGTTCATGTTTTTGCCTTATGTCAGCTTTGTACCCGGCTTCCCGCTGCCGTTGACCATCTCTGCGATTGGCCTGATAGGTTACTTCAGCTTTATTTTACTGCCCAAGGCAGAGCTGATAAGAAAATTGACCCGCCTCGGCGCCCTGACCTTCCTGGGTATGTTGTCCACCCATGCATTCACCATCGGTGTTGGCGCCCAGCGCACGATGTGGACCCGACCTGGGCATCCCCTTTATAAGGATTTCACCTGGTGGCTGTTCAATTGGGCCGGGGAAGCCAACTGGGTTGCAGTCTTGTTGATATTCGCCGCGATCCCCTTATTGGCTGTCGGCAAGCGCAAGGGGTGGTGGTTAGCCGTTACTGGTTCAATCGCTATCCTGATGATCAATGTACCCACCCAGTTCATCCGCACCAAAACTTTGGATTATCTCTACGGTGCACTCTTGGCTCTCGGTGTCCTGGTATTTACACTGGTTCCATACTTCAAAAAACACCTGCTCAAAGACGAGAATGTCTCTGAGTAATCATAATAGGGTCATTGGATAATAAAGGACGCAGCTTTCCCTGTCATACTCAGGTTCAAGCTGCGTCTCTTTTCCAATGTTTCCAATATCAAACAAGGAGAGTTATCTATGAAATCTTTGAAAAACAACCATAAGCTGGGCTCTGCCCTGGCTGTTATAGGTATTCTGGTCGGCTTTCTAGTTCTATACCTGATAGCCGTTACCTATATGCCCGTCGTTGAGGGGAAAATCCTGGATGGTCGACCTGACGAGGCGATCACAGTCAGGATTGTTCACGCCTTGATGGGGTGGATCGGCATGACTGGCGGCGCTATCTGGGTAGTTGTACTGTTCGGTTTTCTCAACAAAAAAGAGTGGTCTTGGTCTCTAGGTGTAGTCGCTGGCACAATGCAGCTCCTGGCCGGTTTCTTCCCTATGATTCCACCCGCCAGCATCGGAATGCCAACACCAACCATTTGGGTCTTTTTGATCGCCTTTGTGCTCTGGTTTGGGATGCTCTTCATCGGCGGAGTAAAGAATAAAATCATCACCCTTGCCTTCGTAAGCGGCCTGGCATATGTGATGATCTTCATTGATGGCGTTGGCGCTATCTCACGTTATCAAACCGTTAAAGAAAGTTTCCCGATTGGTATGTACGCCATGGGATTGGTGGTGACCTGGTGGGCTGCTGCCGCTTGGGCAGTATTCATTTATGCCCTGGTAAAAGGGAAAACCTGGACCATTCCGATTGGTATTTTCGCCTCCTCCTTAGCTGTTTTTGGAGGACTGCCGGTGGGATTAACCGACGTAGTTCGGTTGGGCCGCTTCTCGATGTTCCTCCCTGGTCCGCTATTGAGTGCTGTTCTTCTGGTAGTCATCCTGCTTCCCAATACACAAAAATTGATTAATGATTGGATAGAAACAGAAGCATAAGATTATTGAACTGACAAAAACACATGAAGATAAAACCTGATCAATATCCGGTGATCATTATCACAACTCTGGTGCTATTTACTATACTCGGGTTTGTGCTCGGATTTCTTCCTGGACACAGCGGCGGTGAGGAGCACGGGCTCTTCCCGTCCCAGGTCGAATTTACTTCCGCGCATTTCGGAAAAAACATCTGATTCTCTCCTTCCCTGCGGGATCAGGATGGGCACATGCTTAAGCAATGTCCAAACTGATCCCTTGGGGCACTCCTTAAAAGGTAATCGACATCAATGAAATCTCATCCAGTAAACCTGCCTGAAAAGAGCCCTTCTCCTTCTGTGCGCACTATCATTCAAATTGTTTTTCTGGTGGCCACTTTTTTGATCGGTCTTCGTCATCTCATGCCGGGAGAATCATCCAAAGGCGGCGCCTTTGATGCCTTCTGCCCCCTTGGCGGAATTGAAACTCTCTGGCTATATCTAACGACCGGGCAAACAATGATAACCACCAATCTGCTGAATTTTTCCATATTGCTCGGTGTTCTGGGCGTTTCCCTGCTTGCAGGGAGGGCATTCTGCGGTTGGATGTGCCCAGTGGGAACCCTGCAGGATCTTCTAACTGGATTAACTCGCCGATTAACCGGAGAAAAAAAACACATCCGTGGAAAAAAGAGCAGGTCCAGGTATCCCGTACAACTCCCTCCAAAATTAGATCCCTGGCTCCGGTCTTTAAAATATTTGATTCTGACAATCATCCTGTTGGCAAGCACCTGGTATCTTTATCCTCCGCTGCATGATATTTGTCCTGCCAGAGCACTGTTCAGTTTTCAATTAACCACTCCGCTGTTAATCAGCGTTTTGATTGTATTCATCGCCACGTCCATGCTTAACAGGCTCTTCTGGTGTAAATACCTTTGCCCGCTTGGGGCTGTCCTGACGATATTTAATAAAATCGCTCCCCTGCGCCTGGTGATCAACCAAAGCAGCTGCACAACCTGCGGCCGCTGTGATACTGAGTGTCCGATGGGAATTCAGAATGTCCCCGAGAATTTAAGCAGCGCCGAGTGTATTCAATGTCTGGAGTGCCTGGAAACCTGCGCCATTCAAGACACCCTGGAACTCAAGTTGGGGTAAAACGATCCTGAAATAGAGAAATTAAATATAAAGATGGAACCTGAATGGTCCCATCTTCTTTGGAATGCTCCAAACCTAATGAGTGCTATTACCTGCCCAGAGAGGACGGCCGAATTCATCTCTGATAACCACGACCTGTCCAGTGCTGAGATTGTTTATCTCTGCCATTTCAAACACACCTTCTTCAAAGAAACCTCGCAGCACAACCAGATCTCCGGAGCGGGGATCAAATCCCTGCTCCAGGGCAAATCTCCAGGCGCGGTCAGCAACATTTATAGTTTCTCCAATGTCCATTACTACCTGCATTTCTTCAGTGGAAAAGGAAAAGATCGCGCCGGTAAATGAAGCCCAAACGTGGTCTTCATTTTCTCCCAGCGCAGAATCTTCATGGTCATCGCCGGTCAGGTACTGACCGCTGCCATTGTCTCCTTGTCCTCTTCCCTGCCCTCCCCAGGATTGATAATTAACCAGGTCTGCATTTTCTCTAGGAACTACTTCTCCAATTTTGGCGGAGGTGCGATTGACTGCACCAAAGATTAAAATACCTGTAAGCCCTGCGTAGAGCGTCCAGAGGATAATTTTCTTAAACATTCTTTCTCCCTTAAGGGGCTATTAAGCCCTGTTACTATTTTCTTGAATAAGCCTGCTGTGCGCTTACAGGTTGATTTGCCGGGTTGCCTTTCAGATTCTTTCCGAAGGCTTGCCCGTATTTCCGGATAACCTTATAAACCCATTTCCAATGGATATAGAAGTGCAGCGTAATTGCCGCAATGGCTGCTACCCCACTCCAGGTATGAATTAAATCCCAGGTGATGCTGGTAAACAACCACATCGGATCGGGGACAATCGAGTTATGGAATGCTCCAGGCACCAGCAGGAAATACAACCCGCTGATCCCGCAGATCAAGCCGCTTAAACCAATCAGGATGTTGATCCCCAGGTTAAATTGGCTGTATTTATTTAATCTACTCTTCCCAAAAACAGTTTTTATTCCACTCTTGGTCATGTTTATAATCCACTGCCAGTGGAGAGGAATATGCAAGGCAGCAAAGAGCATGATCGCAACGCTGGCCCAAATATGGATATCGCTCCAGGCGTGGCGTTCAAAGAAAATCGTTACGCCATACAACGGGTTTCTTCCTCCTTGATAGCCAGCAACAGGTAAAAACAGGAAATAAATTCCTGAAATCGCGGTGATTAGCCCTGAGACAAATAATAAGCTGTCCAAGATTAAATTGTTCCGGGTCTGAATTGATACAACTCTTTTTTTCTCCATTAATAAATCTCCCTTTCTCCCCCGCCCTGATAATCAACTTTAAAAGCGGGGGAGTTCATCATTAATGCAAAATCATATCAAATACATATTAATAAATTGTGAAGATTATGGGGGAGTTTTGTGAGGTTTTGGGGGCATAAAAGAAAAATGGTTTCCTTTTATTCCGCGTCGAGGCACAACATATGAGCTTCTGATGATATACTTAATATTGAAAATTTATTTCCTCTTGCTGCCATCCTTGTAACTTAAATCACAGACATTAAGGGGTTCCTGAATAATAATTAATAGACGCAGCGAGGTAATTAACTTTTCTGCAGTATTTGGTCTTTGTTTATTATCATCATATTTTATAAAGGAGTTTTACCATGACCTTATTTGATCGTTTGATCCTCCTCCTGACCGGCCTGACGGCCATTTACCTGATCTGGCGATTCTACACCAGGTACAGTAAAGAAAAGGCCCGCCATGATATTTATTACATGATGGGATTTGTGGTATTGCTGGTCTCCGGCCTGTTATTGATTTTCTTCGGCTGGGATATCCTGGATGAACCCCTCGTGCTCACCGTAGCAACCTTAATCCCGCTGGGGATATCTATGGGGTTAATTCACCAATTTGTGCCTGATTATAAAAAGGCATATTCCTGGTTCTCCCTGGTTGGATTGCTGGCAATCGCCGTGACCAGCATTGGTGGCATGTCCTTAAAAAGCATTGCCGTACCCGTGTTCCACGGCGTAGCCGGGCTGATCATCTTCAGCCTGCCGCTTTATAAATGCATCGTCACCAAAGATGCTCCCAAAGGTTTTGGTTTAGTGGGTATCGGCGGATTGTTAATTGGTGTCGGTGGAATTGCCCTGGCATTTATCGTGGCCGACAAGCAGCTATTGTTCTTCAGCGCTGACCTTGTATATACAATCCTGGCACCGCTGCTGCTGTTAATGACCCTGGCTTTCACCTGGGGTTTTGTGAAAGACCTCACGGCGGAATAAATTTACCCGGGGCTGTTCAATAAAAATAAGAACAATCCCCCTCAACCCTGCTCTCCTCATAATTAAAGAAGCAATGATAGGCAGGTTGCATACCTATCATTGCTTTTTATATACGTCCCAGAGTAATCACAATTCATTTTTTTTAAAGAAGTGTCAAATGGCGAGCTGACAGACAAGGTTATAGTCGAGAGCGCTCATTTGCCATTTAAAATCAAACAGGATTGGCCCTAATCTTTGAAATTTTTTTCCCTTCGGAAATCTCATTTCAAACAGCTTCGGCTGTTTAATTAGAAAATCAATCCTGTTATTATCTTGATGTCTGGCATTGAGTTCTGGCAATAAGCCGCTTTTTCTCAATCATGGCAGCAGTCAAGAAGATTACTCATTTCTCTTAAATCTTTTGTTCTTGGGTTGTGTCCTGTTGTGAATAATAATTTATCATCTCCCGCAGCACAGTTAAAAATCCTCCGACGATCAGGGTTGTACCGACAACCAGAAGAGGTATTTCAAAGACAAACACCCAGTTTTCACCGAAAAAGGTATGAGAAGGTCCTGCCCAAGAGAAAATGGTCAAGGTTGTGATGCCTGCTAAAAATGCAACCAATCCACCGGCAGAGTTCATCTCAGATTTATCAGAAGGGTTGGAAAAATCAACCTTATCTTTAATCCCTGGTAATCCGAGGATTAAGAAGTAGACCAGCGTGACCAGATTGGTAAAGAATTTTACGTTGGCAGGCGTGGCAGCTCCTCTTAATGTCAGAGAGGCAAAGAATTGTGTTCCTCCCAGGACAGTCCCAATCCCCAGAACTATCATTGTGAACCGGTAAACCCCTGGTTTTCCTTTGAGCAGCTTCATTAGAGCCATAACCCCTGCGATGCCTGTAAAGATGGTTGTAACCATCACTATCTGATAAAGCCAACGGTAATCCATTATTGCCTTAAAAGCCATTCGGTAGCCTACATTATTTGAGAATGCAGCGCAATATGTTCCTGCACCTCCCAGTAAGTTCATGGCGGCTGTCATGCCTAATAATATTATTGCCAATACCTTTAGTATTTTTGACGACCCTTTCATTTTATATCTCCAGTCTAAAGAATTGATTTAAAATTCATTTGGGAGTTTCCACGTTATCTTCCAGATCCCATGGATTCTCAGAGAAATGGCATCGTTCACAAAGTGCCTCTAACACGATTTCGTGTGAAGTGAAAGGAATTATGCCAGTATTAACTATTGTATCTGCTTCCCCGATCTTGATCTCATGTGACCATGGGCCATAAGTTGTCCAATAACCCAGATCTTCATCCGGTCCTACTTCCCAACCCGCGCTGTCGTGACACGCTGCACAGGAGACATCCTGATGTTCTTCGTCATGACCTATGACAGAATCAGTGGAGGAAAAAACATCTGGATGACAATCTGCAGAATCGCACGACGCCGTGGAACTGTGCGGCTGATGACATTCCGTACATTGCATATCAGCATGGTCACCACCAACTATTATCAACCCATGCTCTGCAACATTATCGGTATCATGACATTTCAAACATAATTCTGATGGCGTCTCTACGCTGGCATATTCTTCCAGGGCTGGTATCTCTAACCAGGTATATTCAGGCTGGATGACTCCTTTTTTGTTCTCTTCGTGACAAACCAAACAGGGAACATGCAGCCATTCATTTTCTGCAATGTGCGGCGGTGGTGTTTCCAGTTCAAATTTGCAGACCAGACAGGTCTCTGGAATATCATCAATGGTCGGCATCCAATTGATTGGTGCATGACACTGAGCGCAACTGTTGTTATTTCCTTGATCATCTACAACGAATGCGGCGGCGTGGGAGCTTGTTTCCCATAGTTGTTGTATTTGTTGGGCATCAGCTATTGGATCTAAACCAGATTCACCTTCAGATGCCCCGTTCTCAGATCCTCCATCAGATTCGCTCTCTGGAGTATTTTCCTCTCCCGGATCTGCCTGTACTTCAACAACCTCCTCATTTGAAGTAGATTGGCTTTCAGGAGACTGGCATCCACCCGTCAAAATAAAAATAATTGCTAGACTCAAGATCAAAATTAATTGACCAATTCTGTTTTTCTTCATAATCTCACAGCTTTCAATAATAATAGGTAAGTGGGGCGAGAATAATTTCTCACCCCACCAGTAACTTGTTTTAGTATTCTGAGTGGAGCTTCACCCGCTATGGCGCAGGGGATCTACTCCCGAGGATATGACGCAAATCCTACTCTAGAGCTTAGCCACCATTACTCTTCTTCTGGCGGTTCTGGAATCTCGCCCGTTGCGGTACGGACGGTGAGCTCCCAGATATTCTCCTCGAAGTGGCAGCGATCACAAGCAACTTCATGGACGATACTGTGCGAGATAACTACTGATGTTGTGGGTCCTGATCTGCCAATTTCGGTAAGCGTGGTGGTCCACAAATCGATATCTTCAGCAGGGTTGGGACCAACATCATAACCAAAGGCATCATGGCAAGCTATACAAGTTACAGTATCTTTCATCACTCCGTAAGCGCCTCCTGCATGCTCTGCCGATTCAATAGCTTCAGCATGACAGTCCACACACTGTTTCGGTTCTGCGGTGTGGGGATCGTGACAATCGATGCAGTAGGTAGGAGGAGCTTCCTCGCCTATAAAACCTCCATAATTGAGGTGGGCGCTTCCCCCCAGGGTGATTTTATGATCAACCCCTGAACCAAAGGCATTGCCGGTAGTGGTCACGTGACATTTTTCGCACAACTCGGTTGGGTTGCTGACTGCTACATATTCCATTGACAGCGGATTGAGCCAGGCAATTTCAGCAGCATAGTCGCCTTCCATCACATGGCAGGATTCACAAGGAATAGCATTCCAGTCTTCTTCCTCAATGAGAACGTTGCCATCTCCCACCGTCATTTCTTGGCCGGGGAATTTGCAGGAAACACAGTTGGGTGGCCTGCCAACTGTAGCTTCTGGATTCCAGTTCTGGGGCGAGTGGCAGCGAGCACACCAATCATTCGGGCCGTGGCCCTGATCATATGTACTGTGCGGACCGCTTTCCCAGGCTACGTGATATTCCGCTTGATCAGCTGGTGCTTCGGTCGGCTCTGGAGGTACAACTGTAGGTTCAACAACAACAGTAACCTCTACCTCTTGGATTTGGATTTCTGGTTCCGCTTGGCAGCCGCTGGCCACCAATATCAACAAGATAATAGCTCCCAAAACGATATATCTTTTCCGTGTCATTAAATGCATTTTTTCCTCCTAGTTATTACATCCTAGTTTGCTTTGCAGTCACAATGGCTGAGAGTTAATTGCTCTTGTTGTTCTTTATATCACAATGAAATTGCCTTGTAATTGATTTGTATCAAGTCTCAGCAAACCGTATCAATTGCGCTTATGTATGGTGAGCAATTCCCTGACTGTTGGGGAACTGAGGATTGATATTCATACTAGTAAATTTTCCTGGTTTTTCATACAAACCCGATTCCTGATCTGTCAACTGAAACAATCGCGTAATTGTTTCAGTTTAAAATTGTAAGGCTGCTGCAGGACTCCTTCGGTATCTGTCTCAGTAGGATATAATTAGAAGTAATTAGAGGTAATTAGAAGGAAAGAGGCATGGAAAAATACATCAAGCTTTTAGGTAGTGTTTCACACTTTAATAAACTCAAACCTTCAGACTTGTTGAGAATAATCAATTCGGGTCGCCTTAAAAAGTATCGGAAAGACAAGTTTATCTACCAGCAAGGAGATCCAGGCGCAGGGATGTATGTGTTATTTTCGGGTAAAGTTCATATTTGTAACTACAATTGTGATGGGCAAATTCAAATTTTTTCCATTATTGAACCCGTGATCATGTTTAATGAGTTAACGGCAATCGATGGTGGACCCAATCCGGCGACTGCAATCGCTGTCAAGGATTGTCTCACCTGGAATATTGACTATGAAGCCTTTGAGACGCTGGTAAAACAATATCCTGACCCTGCTGTAGGTTTGGCGATGATGCGGGTATTGGCGGGCCGCACCAGAAATTTAATCACCCTCTGTGGAGATTTATCTTTCAGGTCTGTTCTATCTCGATGTGTAAAATTAATCCTGGAGCTTAGCAATGATGGTACAAAGACCATTGATCGAAGTGAGTTTCCCCTTGCTGATTTAGCAGCAAGGGTTGCTACTGCTCCCGAGTCCATCAGCAGATCTCTCAGCTGGTTAGATAAAAGAGGATTAATCTCTTGTGATCGCAACCAGATTACAGTGCAAAATTCCCAGGCTTTACTAGATATGGTCCTAGAAGAATCTTAATAAAAGATTGCTATGCAGCTAAATGGGGATACACCAAAACCAATGGTAACCAATTAACAGCAATTGAAAATAAAACATGATTACAGTTCGTTGTGCCTGATCCCCGGCTCAAATATCTTCAGAAAAACATATTTCAGGACAATCACCCTACGAATCCCAATCCTAATTATCTCCACTAGCCTTTTCGGGGTTATCTTCAATAAACCACATTCTAATTCTTCGCTTGCCAAGCTGGAAAAAGGTGGGCTCTGCCAGTAAATTCTCGGTACCATTATTCCCTCCAATTTGCCTTTTGTCAAAGACATTTGGTCAATCTTGTGTTATTTTATTCTTAGCATCAAATAATTAATTCCTGGCAAACAAAATATCATGTAAATAAGAGTGGGGTTATTTTAGCTCTTATATCTAATTTCTAGGAGTAACATTTATGCAAGCGATTCAAAAACGTTTAACTTACCTGTTTACCTCAACTCGGGGACTAACACTGGTAGCAATTGCCGCAGTCGCTATAGTGACTGCAATCTGGGGAACCCTCTCCGGGCCAATGGTGGAGTGGGGTATTCGTGACATTACGGTTAAAGTACTAGGGATGGATCTTACGCAGGCCGATCGTGAAGGCCGCATCATTATGCTTTACCATACGATCGCGATGACTATCCTTGCCATTGAAGTTTACTTCATTACAGAAATCGTACCAATGAAACGTAATGAGCAGGTGATGATCAATGGAATCATCACTGTCGGATATCTCACAGCTCTAATATTCGGTTTGTTGTTCGGATATTTTGGGCACAACTACGCCTTTCATGGACTTTTCCTGGTCGGGCAATCTCTGGTCTTTTTCGCAGGGATCCTGCTAGCTGCGGCGCTCTGGCCCTGGAAAAAAGAATACTATTTACCCGAAGGCTCCCCTTATGCCAAAACTAAAAAAGGATTCGACTGGGAACGGGCGGCTTTCTTCACCATGGCTGTTGCTACTTTACTTTCTGCAACCTGGGGAGCGGTGACCGGTTCCTTTTGGGCAAACGGGCATGAAACTTTTCTGGCGGAAGACTTGATCCGCCACCCGATTCACACCGCTCTGCAAAAAGCCATCATAGGCCACCTGCATATCATGTTATCTCTAGCAGCGGTCGCAATCACCCTGGTCGTAGGTCGTTGGCTGGATTTTAAAGGCAAACTCCACCAGTGGGCCATGCCTCTGATGAATTTGGGGATTATCGTGCTCACCGCAGGTGCATTATCCATTGTTTGGCTGGAATGGGCTCACACCATTATCTACGGCGGCGCAGTCTTGGTAATGCTGCCTGCCTTGTTTTTTGTTATCTATTCCTGGGATAAGTTAGTCAAAGACGGAACCGCTGATATTGAAAAACCCACCTTCTTCCAAAAATTAGGTGCCCTGCTGCGCGACCCGCTTAAGTTCGGGACCGGCTGGCAGATGGTCTTTATGAATTTCACAGTGAGCGGGGTGGGAATCTTCATGGCTGTTAGACTGGAACAAATCTTCCGGGTTTGGCCGGCAAGAGAAGAGCGAATCACCCTGACCGGACACTGGCATATCCTGGCTGCATTGATTGCCACAATCATCCTGTTTTATTATGCTGATCTGTCAGGATTAAAAGGAAAAGTACGTAAGTGGTTTGGCTGGACGATCATCATTACGTCTGATATTGCTTTTGCTTCAGCGACAATATTCTCCATGAAACGTCTTTTTGTTGACGAATTCAGTCAACAGCCGCTGGTTAACACAACCATGCTGCTGATGGATTTTGGATTGGGTGCCCTGCTTGTATTGACGGCTGTTTTCATGGGATGGCGTTTATATGACTTGTTCCTGAAGAACGGTCAATGGGATAAAGAATTCAGGAACGAGAAAAAGACCAACGCAGAAGCCGAACTCGAGGAACAGGAACGAAAGATAGCAGAGCTCAAAGCGACCCTTGAGGAGGTTTCCCAATGAGACGCATAATCTTTAGCTTGATTTTTATAGCCTTAACAGGGACTGCCTGCCAGTCCGCCCCCAATATCAGCTCAATCACACCTCCTTATGTAGACACCGGAGTTGATCCCGATTCTTGGGCTTCTGTCCCAGCTGGAGAATTTCCCCGCGGGCAGGAAAGCCATCCCACTATGATCGATTATGATTATCAAATCATGATCACAGATGTAACCGTCGCTCAATATGCTGAATATCTAAACTCGGCATTGGCTTCCGGTGATATCAACATTGGAGATTTTACAGCAGAGGCTGGTGAAGAAGTCTGGAGCGAAGAAGGTGTGGGTGGTTACTACCCCGGTGATCCATTCCAGGGAGCTCATCACGAAGAAGAGGTTAAAGCTGGTGATCATCTGTACATGCCTTTTTCAGAGGGTGTGCGTTTGACCCGCGAAGGCGATACTTTCACTTCTAGTCCTGAATATACCAACCACCCCATGACAATGGTAACCTGGTTTGGCGCTGATGCTTACTGCAAATACTATGGCGGACGACTTCCTCTTGAAATGGAGTGGGAAAAAGCCGCCCGCGGGACAGAAGTCGTAAACGAAGATGGTCTTGCTTTCCCCTGGGGAGAAGAAATCGAGGGGAATAATGCTAATTTCTACTCATCTTTTGATCTCTTTGAAAAGATGTTCGGGAAATTAGGCAATACCACCCCGGTTGGATTTTACAACGGTCAAACCTATTCCATAGACGGCCACGTTTATGAAACACTGAACTCAGCCAGCCCTTATGGTCTCTACGATATGGCCGGGAACGTCTGGCAGTGGCTGGGAGATGATCATTCCGATCAACATTACCGCTATATGCGCGGCGGGAGCTTCTACTCCTATGAAGTTGACCTGCGGGTTTGGAAAGAAAACAGCGCCGGCCCCCAGTTCTACAGTCCTCAAATCGGCTTCAGGTGTGTCCAGGATGAAGTAAAATAGGGCTAGAAGAATTTTCCTCTTCCTCTACTCTAGTTACCAGATTAAAACAAATATTTATGGATAACAAGAAACGAATCTTCAAGCAAATAAAATCAAAGTACTTCCCGCTGATCAAATCCCTCCAGACTGGTTTGCTGCTCATCACCGGTCTGGCGGGATATGTGAGCGCCCGATGTCCGGCATTTAACATCAGCACAGTGTTGGGATTGACCGGAAGTTTATTCCTGGCAATCAGCGGCAGCACTGTTCTGAACATGTGGTATGACAGAGACATAGATGCCATAATGCCCAGGACCTGCTATCGTCCCTTGTGCACCGGAGAAACCAAACCCAGGGAAGCATTGATTTTTGGTTTGATCCTCTCATTCATCGGTATTTCCTGGGCTGTCAGTCTTGATTTATTCTACGGAGTAATAGTTTTTGCAGGTTTGTTCTTTGATGTCGTGATCTACACAATCTGGTTGAAAAGAAAAACTGCTTGGTCGATCGTTTGGGGCGGGATATCGGGAGGCATGCCAATTCTTGCTGGTCGTGTACTCGGAACCGGACAGATCGATTGGGTCGGCATAGCTCTTGCCATGGGCATTCTATTCTGGATCCCGACCCATATCCTCACCTTTAGCATTAGGTATCATGATGACTATCAGGCTGCCCGCGTACCGACTTTCCCAAGCACTTATAGCTTTCAGACCACCCGGATTATTATTGCAATCTCCAGTATTTTCACAACAGTATCGCTGGGTTTTGCGGCTTATGGTGTGGGCCTGACCTGGGGTTTTCTGCGGCTTTTAGCCGTGTTGTCCGCCGGTCTCTTTATCCTCGCTGTGCGCAGCTTAACATCTCCCTCGGAACGCATGACCTTTGGCTTGTTTAAATATGCTTCACTTTATATGTTAAGCGCCATGCTGCTGATGTTTTTCACAGGATTATAACTGGTGAGAAAAATATCGGTTCTGGATCGAATCCTCCTTTTAGGCACATGTTTATTGTCTGCATACCAGATTTCAGCAGGTATGAACGGTTTAAACTTACCCGCTACCTGGGGCTATACGATCGGATTTGGCATCCTGCTGGTGGCAAGTTTGTTATTGATTATTCTGGGTTTTGAAGGATTGGAAAACCAAACCGTAATAATTGTCTCAACCCTAATTCCCCTCTGTATTTCATTTGGGCTGGTCAGTGTTCATTTTTCAGAATATATCCTGCCCTACCTGATATTTTGTATCGTTGGCTTTGGTTTGATCTCTATCACCAGGTTTGCAGCGGATGGCAGGGTTGCCACGATAATCCTGACTCTTGTCCACGGAATTGCCGGAATCTTGATCACTTTTTTACCTGTGATTCTTGTTATTCAAGGACAAGCTCGACCCGGTTATATTCTAGTTGGCCTGGGAGGCGCGATCATCGGGATTGGCGGGATGCTGTTTGCATTACTTAAAACAGGCAAACCTATCCTATCCCAGGAGAAGATCTTATCCTTATTACCGGCACTTTTATTTCTCATGACGTCCGCTTATATTGTTGGATTCTCGCTTCAGTGATCAAGTAGATTTAGAAAGTTTCCCCTTTATTCCCAATTAATTAATTTTTCTCGATCCAGGATCTTGATCTTACCGCGCTCAACATCTATGGAGCCCGTCTTTTCAAGTTCCTTCAACGACCGGGCTACAACTTCTCGAACTGTTCCTATCCGGGAAGCCAGATCATCCTGGGTCAAGCGCTCAGAACTATCACCCGAAAGCTGTTTTGAAGAAAGTTGGCGCAGCAACCGGGTGAGGCGGGCGGTTACAGTAAAAAAGGATAGTTCAGCAACTTTACCAACCATCATCCGCAGGTTTTGAGATAAGTTAATAATAATTTTCTTAGCCGCCTCGGGGTGTTCAGCAATAACGGTACGCAGCGCCTGGGCATCAATCAGCCAGATCCTGCTGTCCAAAATTGCCCCTACATTTACCGGGTTTTCCAATTGATCAAAAACCGGGACCTCGTTAAATGACTCGCCTCCCTCAAAAACGTTGA
>JBARSJ010000319.1:0-2117 GCA_049644685.1 Anaerolineales bacterium | reverse complement strand
TGCAGGAATTACCGCTATCCTTAATTATGCGCCGATATATCTTAAAACCCCCCAGGGTGTTCAGATTGAACATATTGACCCTGCTGTCCACCTGCAAAAGTTAAGTTATTTCTTGAAGTAAAACCCGTCCTACCTCTTATTCTGCTTGGTATTTTTCTCTTGATACATATTTGCGTCAGCCTTTTTAAGCGCCTCCGTTAAGGAGCAGGTCTTCTCACACGAGCTCATCCCCAAAGAGATTTGCACAAGGGGTCCTGATTGGCTTGAATTAAGCTTTTGGATATTCTTGAGAAATCGGTTCATGGCTTTTTCTGTCAACTTTTGATCAGTATTCGTCAGCAGGACAGCAAATTCATCTCCCCCAATCCGGGCAATCACATCATCACCGCGGAAACTGGACCGCATAGCCTGGGCGACTCTCCGGATCAACTCATCCCCAGCAGCATGACCAAACCGGTCATTGACATCTTTCAAATTGTCCAGGTCACCCACAATAATACCGATAGGGAACTGCCGACCTTGCTGAAGACGGGACATCTCTACATCAAAATAAGTTCGGTTGTAAATATTGGTTAATCCATCATGATGACTGAGATACTTCAGTTTCATTTCAGCTTTTTTACTTTCTGTGATATCGATCAAAGAGATAATTACTTTAGATAAATCTTGTTCATAACCGGGGACAACAGACCAATTAAGCCGGATGTCTAATTCTTGTCCATCCAGGGTTTGATTGACCCCTTCCCAGCTAAAATTGGTTTCCCCATTCGCAATATTAACGAGTTCACTCTGAAAAACCTGGAAGGAATCATCCTTGAAAATGAAAGCCAAGTTTTTGAGCAATTCCTCTTTTGTTGCAGCACGAAAAAGTTCCATTGTGGCTTTATTCACATCTAGTATTTTTACCTTCTCAGCACATTCTTTTACCAACTCAGGATGAGATTTCAAATATGACTCAATATCGGTAACTCCGTCTTCGACCAAAGAATCCAGAATTTCTTTTACAGCCGAAAAATCTTCTTCCCAAAGGGATATGGGTGATTCTTCAAATAACCCATAATATCTTTCATTACTTAAACGAAGTTCTTCTGAGGCTTGTTTCCGGTCAATTGCAAACGATACTTGCGTGGAGATGAATTGGAATAGATCGAAGACATCCTGATTGAATCGAACATCCTCGGAATAACTCTGCACCGCCATGACTCCTATGATCCGCTTCCCAACGATCAAGGGTACTCCCAGCCAATCTATGGGCATAGCTCCAACCAATTCTATTTCGCCTTCATTTAGCATGTTTTCCAGAACATCAGGTGTGGCTAAAAGCGGTTTTCCGGTTCTCAGGATATATTCAGTCAACCCGCGACCAGCTTTAACTGCGGGCGGGTGTTCATCATATTGATCAATATAATACGGGAAGCTGATCCACTCTTCTGTCGGATCGTATAATGCGATATAAAAATTCTCTGCTGGGATTAATTCACAAAACAAGCTGTGGATTATTTGAGAGAGGTCTTCTATTCTCTCGCTGGACAAGGTTGCTTGGGCAATTTTGAATAACACATCCTGAATCTTTTCTGATTGTTTATGGGCTGCAATTTCCATCTCCAGCCCACCAAGCGTCTTCTGTAATTGGGAAGCCATATTATTAAAAGCTCTGGACAGGATGCCTAATTCATCATTGCTGTGTATCGGGACATCTTCATCCAGATATCCCTGCTCTATACGCGAGGCACCATTCATTAAATCTGAGATAGGAGTTGAAAGGAAGCGGCTCAGCCGCAATCCAAGGAGCACAGAAAATGGGATAGAGATTAAAAACGCAAACAAAGATAGCCTGCGGAAGCGATTTTCATTGGCTATCACAGAAGCAGCGTCAATTTCTATTCCCAGAACACCATCCAAAGTTTGAAACTGGTCGTAAATCGGCGCATATCCCCTCAGGTAAATCCCGGTAGAATCAACATGGAATTCATCCTCCACAATCGGACCGGGTATTTCTGTAAAACCATCAGTAAAAAGGGGGCTGATTGGGATTATATTGTGATCAGTTTCTAAGGGATGGATATCTACTATTATTGCAATTTGTCCGTCCTCCTGCTGACGGAGAGTGTAAATCC
>JBARSJ010000318.1:0-3114 GCA_049644685.1 Anaerolineales bacterium | reverse complement strand
TGGTAAAAAAGCAAAGGTTGTTACCTCCCACTGATGTCCTGCAAGCTCTGCAACTTCCTCCCCTGTTACAGTATCCCAAATCTTCAGAGACCTGTCATATGAAGCTGATACAATCAATCTCCCATCTGGAGAGAAATTACAGGCTGTCACTTCATAAGGATGCCCAGCCAGTTTAGTTAATTTTCCGCCGGTGACCGAATCCCAGAGTTCGATATTTGCGCCAGCTGCAGATAAAATTTTCGATCCATCTGGAGAAAAATGACAATCAGTTACAGCATCAATATGACCCATAAAAGTTTTAATACACCTTCCATCATTGCTATTCCACAACATAAGCGTCTTATCTTGGGAGGCGGATAAGATCTTCGATCCATCCGGAGAATAGGCACAGGTATTAATCCAATCAGAATGTCCGATTAGGCGATGCAACCCTATTCCTTGTTGGATATCCCAGACATTAAGGGTATGATCCTGAGAACCCGACACCAGTCTCTTTCCATCAGCAGATAAAGCGCAGGATACTATCACTCCTTCATGTTCTTTCAGTTTGAATAATTCAGTTAATTTGTTAACATTCCATAAACCCACTTCCTTTCCACCAGCCGACACCATCCATTGCCCATCATTTGAAAATTCACAGACTTGAACACCACCATCAAAATTCGGTAACCGGATGTCCTTATCAATTTGTACCGGTTCCCAAATCTTTAAGGTTTCATCTCGTGATCCAGATAATAATCGTTTTCCATCAGGAGAGAAGGAACAGGAGTTAATACACTGTGAGTGACCGCTTAGTTCCGAGATAATTTTACCATCAGTTGGATCAATCACTCGTAATATTCCATCCTCTGAAGCTGAAACAATGCGATCTCCAGCTGTATTACATGAACATGCCATAATGGGGGTAGTATGCTGAACAAGAATTTTATGTTCAAGCCCCTTACGCCAGTTCCACAACCTCAGAGTTCCATCCTGGGATGCTGAGATAATGCCTTCACCATCAGGTAAAAAGGTACATGCTTCTACAGCAGCCATATGTCCATTAAGTGTTACCAGGAGCTCTCCAGTATTAACCTTCCATATCTTCAACGTCTTATCATAAGAGGCAGATACTATGAGCTCCCCATCAGGGGACCATCCACAATCCACTACTCCAGAATCATGACCAATGAAAGTGGTCACTTCTTTCGCTGTTTCAATCTTCCATAGTCTCAGTGTTCCATCCCATGATCCTGAAGCTATATACTGACCTTTAGGGGAATAAGCACAGGCCCATACCTGATCTGAATGCCCATTCAAAGTGACAATCTCATCTCCATTTTTAAAATCCCATACTTTTAGAGTCCAGTCATCTGATCCGGAGACAATATTTTTGCCATCCGGAGAAAAAGCACATGAACCTATACCTCCAGCATGACCGACCAAGGTATTAATCTCCTCCCCCGTGGTAGCCTTCCATATTTTGAGTGTTCGGTCGCTAGATCCCGATATAATGTTATTGCCATCAGGAGAAAATACACAAGAGCGGACCCAATTCTTGTGACCGCTAAAGGTCATCAAACATGGATCCATATCGCGTGGTTTATTCGACCATTCCAGCCAGCATTTCTGGAGGCTACTTTTCAGGAGTGCTTTAGCAGCCACCGCTGGTTCTGATATATCAGGTTGGTTTGCAGCCTGCTGAAAAACAAGGTGTGAATTTGCAACTAAAATGTGAGCATTGGTTTTCAGGAAACGCTCATATTCTTCTATACGGCTACGTGATTTGACTTTTTCACCCACCATGGACATTAATGTTATATTATAATCAGCCACTAGTTCAAAGGTCATTCCTGCCTTACACTTGGCCTCGATAAATCGGAGGTCGCTTAGAAGATTTTCTAACTGCTGCCAGCATTGGGCCTTAATTAAATGAATCGGTAGGTATAATGTATAATTAGAAAAGTCTGGTACATTTTCCTGGTAATCCTGCCAACAATAATTGGCCAGGCGTTTGTGACCATTCTCTATATTAACAAAATAGGAACCTGCTTTTGAATTGTCAATTAACCAATCAATTACTGATCGATGAAAGGGCTGGATTTTTCCAGCACTGACTGGGAATATAGAACCTAAGTGTTCAATGATGTGGTTTTTATCATATTCTTCCCATTTGAACATTGCGGCAATCATATTAACACTCAGTGGCTCTTGAGCCGCCAGGAGTACCTCAAGAACTGGACGAACATTATTCTCATAAGCTATAAGATCTGGAAATTGACGGTTGAAAAATTCCCAAAAAACACTACCAAGACCTTGAGGGAATTCATCCATATGTTTTAAAGAGAGTCGCCCATCTTCAAGTTCTCTTCTAATCTGCTCAACATAGAGGAAAATGCCCTCACTGCGAGTTAGAATGGTGTCAATTGTCGCTTTGGGCACCTCGGAACCCTTAGTAAATGATTGTAATTCACTGGAGAGAAAAGTCCGAATATCAGTTTCGTTCTCCGGACCTGAGGCATCGAGCACAATAGGAGTGAGAGCCTGCAAAGGCCTCGTCACTTCAGGATCAGGACGACTTGTAATGATTAAACGGAACCATTGTGGTAATTTGGGAAATTCAGCTCCAATAAAGTCTGCCAGTTCATTTTTCCCACCTTCTGAAGCCTCATCCAAAGCATCAATAAGCACCACAATGGTCTGTTTCGGTTTTTCCAGATTGACAGATAGCGGTTGCACAATTATAAGGTCAAATAATGTTCTTGGATTGGACTCTGAAATAATCTTTTCAAGGTCCATTGCATCTAGCCTTGTCTGATATTCGGGAATTTGTGAGCTGAGCTGATAAGCAATAGATAGTACACATCTTCTCGGATCGGATTTCTGGGTATGACCGTATTTACAGAGGTGAAATGCAGCTACCTCTCTACGATAATAGCATAACCAGGCAGCTAGGGCTGTTTTCCCAACTCCAGGGTTACCGGTGATCCAAAAGATACGTGATGCCTGAGGATTGGACAACCAAGTATCGATTCGATCAATCATCCACTGGCGACCTGTAAATCTTTGCAAATGTTGAGTAATTTCAGCATCGAATGGCAATGGTTGAAGTCTATGAAGCAAGCGAGATTGTGT
>JBARSJ010000317.1:0-15467 GCA_049644685.1 Anaerolineales bacterium | reverse complement strand
AGCAGGACGGATCAAGCCCTGGCAGATGATGGTCCGCGGCGGACGAAGAACATTCAGGTCGTTTACACTGAGTACGAGTGGTGGCTTATCCGCTGGGAAAACGAGAACCTGGTTTGTGATCTGTATCTTGACCATGATGAATCCCCTGCGGCCAAGGAAGTTTATGCCCAGTGCGGATCTGAGGTGTATGATTTATGGGCTGAATCAGCGCCTTGCGCAGAAGCGGAAACTATTCAAAAAGAAAATTGCCCCGGGGTTTATTTGTTTCCGGCAGGGTCTGAACCAAAACAAAAAGAGATTGTGGTTGATCTCCCAACACCCAGAGTCTGGATTAATTTCAAGGGCTGTAATTCTGTTAGAGAAACTGGACTTTGTGCAGAAATTCCAACTCTTGTAATAACTGCCGGAGAACCTCTTCCCAACGAACAAATTACAAAGGTTCGGGGAACTATCAATAATATCCCCTTTGTTTGTTTGGAAGACACCTGTGAAGTGAATTTACGAGCAACGGGCAAAAACGGAGTACCGATGGAGTTTTGGGCGGAATCCAGTTATGGAGACAGCACAGAACACTACCGCGGACGAGTTCGGGTATCCGATAGTGGGGTATCTGTTGACTCTGAAATAAGCGGCTGGTATATAGATCTCATCAGCGAACAAAATGATTTCAGCAGCATCCGCGGATGTGCTCAAATCTGGGAATCATTTCCTCCCCTGGGTACCCCGCCAGATTGGCTTGCGAATCCAAACGACTCCAAGCTGCTGGAAACCGATAAACCGTATACTTACCTGGCTGGGCAGCTCATAATGCAGGGGTATATCGATACCAGCGACTGTGAGTTTTTAGGCCTGATGGCAAATGGATACGCCACTCAGTGTGGAATGGAAAAAGCTCGCCCGGCAGTTACGTTATGGCAGAACAACTTTGATGATTATATTATTCAATCTGCGCAGGATAGTGGTATTCCTTCACAACTTTTAAAGAGGATCTTTGCCAAAGAGAGTCAATTCTGGCCGGAAACATCCAAACATCTTTACATAGAATACGGGTTGGGGCATATAAATGAGCTGGGGACGGATACTGTTTTACTCTGGAATCATGATTTTTACAGCCAGTTCTGCCCACTGGTACTGAAAGAAGACGTATGCCAACAGGGGTATTCCCAATTAGAAGATTGGAACCAAGCCCTGCTGCGGGGGGCTTTATTATCAGAAATGGAAATTATTCTGCCAGCTATTGATGAAATGGTAGATCCTGAACAAGCTCAAGCCAGTGTGGCTTTGTTTGCTGAAACGCTCCTGGGTAACTGCAGCCAGGTGGGGCAAATGATAACTAATGAAACGGACCAGATTCCCGGAGAGGTAACCAGCTACGAAGATCTCTGGCGGTTTACGCTGGTTAATTATCACGCTGGCCCAGGTTGTCTGTCAAAAGCAATCCGGGAAGTGGCAGGAGAAGAAAAACCTTTTAACTGGAATAATATATCCGATTCCCTGGAGATAATCTGCCCTGAGTCATTGGAGTATGTAAATGATGTCGAAAAGTAGATCAATCATTTTACCAGGGTAAATTCAAGCTGGAATCCCTTTCTTTCTAAGATTAATAAACTATAATAAAAAACGATTTGTGATTCAGTACAGGGAGGATCATTGAAGTACGACGTCGTTGTCATTGGCGTTTCCTCAGCGGGTTTAAACGCTGCAGAGATCCTGGCAAAAAACGGGAAAAAGGTTGCCTTGTTTGAGCGGGCGGTCTCGTTGTCTCCAGCACTCAGAACATATATAATTACCCCGGGATTATACCGGGTGATGCCGGAGACAGGGTTAGATTTAATCAGACATGAAATCAGCGCCATTCACCTTCAAGCGGCTGATGCCAGCGCTGTTATTCAGCTTTCCTCTCCTGATTTAGTTGTTGAGCGCAGTCAATTAATCACAATTTTATTGAAGCGGGCAAAGAATGCCGGAGTAGAGATTTATTTTGGTAGTGAATTCAAAGGATTATTAACTGAAAACGGAAATACCAGGATTAAAATCCTTGCCAATTCAGCTGAAAAACTTTTCAAAGCAGATTATTTAATTGGCGCTGACGGAGAAACCAGCGCGGTTGGGAAAGCTGCCGGGCTGCCAAATCCTCCAACTGTCCCTCTGCTGCAAGTTGAAATTGACCTCCCGGCAAACTGGGACCCGGGGGTGACAAAAGTCTGGTTTGATTTTGGAAATACCACCTATTTTTACTGGATGATTCCAGATTCAGCGACAAAAGCTGTTGTGGGGCTGATTACCGAGCCAGGAGCAAATATCCGGGTCCTGCTGGATCAATTTCTGGCTGAGAAAAATTACCATCCCCTGGCTTATCAATCCGGAAATGCAGCCCTTTACTCTCCCGGGAATCGAATAGAGAGCCGGGTAGGGGACTTAAATGTCCTGCTGGTCGGTGATGCGGCGGGGCAGGTGAAAGTCACAACGGTAGGGGGAACAGTTACAGGATTATCCGGTGGACAGGCGGCGGCAAGCGCTATCCTTGATGAAGTTCCCTACCGGAAAACAAGAAAGGGAGTGACAAGGGAACTGGATTTGCATTTTTTCATCCGGCAATTGCTGGGAAAAATGGACCAGGAGGATTATGTAAAATTAGTAGGATTATTATCACAGCCCGTACTATCCTTTCTCAGCAGATATGATCGCGATACTATGCGCCAACATTTTTGGAAATTACTCCTGATTCAACCCCGATTTATTCCTCTGGGTTTAAAATTATTGCTTCGCCGTAAGTAAAAAAAGGTATGCGTATAAGGCGTTACGACGCTGCGTATAGTTAGATCAGGTAAGATTTTGTTTACAGTGCCATCCATTGAAAATTGCGGATTGATGCCGTTTTGTCAAATACAATTGCGCAGTTTTAAAAAACTGAAAGAAAAAATATGAAGATCAAAGAACGATTTAAAAATATTGACGCAAGGATGTTTAAAATCTCTGTTTTGGGAATTGTGTTATTTACATTCTTGACTGGGGGAACATACTTGCTGTATTCGGTATGGAATAAACCTTTGAATCCTGCTCTAGAGCTAACTGAGAATCTTCCTGAATCCTCCCTGGAAAGTCCTACATCACAACCTGGGGAAGACGGCACAAGCATACCTGAGGACACACCCCAACCCACAACGAAACCAGTTTGTGGTGGACCTCCTTCAATGACTGTACTAATAACCGGGGTGGCTTCTAAGAATTATCTCTATGGATTAGCAGATGCCATAAGGGTTGCTAGGATTGATTTTCAGACACAAGAAGTAACTATCTTGGCATTACCTCGCGACTTGTGGGTGGAAATCCCTGGTCTTGAAAGCCGAGGTATTACAGTTGGGAAACTGAATCAGGCTTATTTCTACGGAACTGAAGGCATGGGATATTTCAGCGGTTCTGGCTACGGGTCAGGATTACTTGCGGAGACACTGCTGAGTAATTACGGACTGCGAGTGGATCATTATTTATCTGTGAACCTCTCCAGTTTTCAAATAATTATCGATACCTTGGGTGGTATCGATATTTACCTGACCGAGGATGTCTATAAGAGGGTTAAAGGTCAACCCGAGCTATTTTTAAAAGCGGGATCTTATCATTTGGATGGAAAAAAAGCAGAGATACTGGCCCGCACGCGGATTGAGATCGGTGATTTTGGGAGGATCAATAACCAGACAGTGATTCTGAAGGGAATAGCAGCCAAGATGTTAACTCCTTCAGGGATTAAAGCGATCCCTGACCTGGTCAGTCAGCTAAGAGGGAATGTAATGATGGATCTCAGCCCGGATCAAATCAGTCAGTTAGCCTGTCTGGCAGGAAGGATTGATTATCAGCAGGATGTGTCCTATGAAACTCTTCCTGTGGCATTAATGAATGAGACCATGGTTTTTGACCCATTTAGAAATTTCAATACCTTTGCCCTGGTAGGGGATACCGCTGGTATCAGGAATTTACTGGAGGACTTCCAGGCAGGCATTTGGCCTTAAAATATTCAAGTCTCCTCCTTGAAAAAAGAGCAGCTGCGGTTTATTTTTCCTATTTCCTTACTTGGAACTAGGAGAAAAATACCTAGTCGGCGATGCGCCAGCATTTTTGGAAGCTCCCTTTCATTCAGTCGGCATTTATTCCCCTGGGCTTAAAGCTTTTTATCAGTAAATTGTTTCATTTCCCTTTTAATCATAAAACCGGCGAACAAAATCTCTAATTAAAACCGGTATGATGGCAAAAAAATCTCAAGAATGAAATTGAGCTGATTGCTTTTCGTTATAAATTATTGGGTCGATAGACATGAAACGTTTGCTGAATAAATTGATGGAGCATATCAATAAAGCGCCAATAAAATCTGGGATTAAAGTTGGCTTAGCGATCTCTCTCTTCATGGGCGTGTTCTTCTTTGTTAGCTGGTGGAATACGCCCCTGGGGACTGAACTTGAGAAAATCACCGGAACTCCTGAAAAAAGTATGCTTCAGTCAGCTTCCGAGGAAACCCTCATCCCGGATATTAAGATCAGCCCGGAAATAGAGAAAACCGAATTCCCGACAGAAACTGTCAACTTGTTCTCTACAGCTACTCCTCCTCCAGAAACCCTCTGTGGAGGACCTGAAACTATGTATATCCTGGTGACTGGCGTGGAAAGCGAGAATTATATCTACGGTTTGTCTGATGCCATCAGGGTGGTCCGGGTGAACTTTGTGAATGGCAAGATTACAGTCTTACCTCTACCCAGGGATATGTATGTTTCGATCCCAGTGGCTGTTCCTGGAATTACTGAATCTTTTACCAATGGTAAGTTAAATCAGGCTTATTTTTATGGATCCCCCGGGATGGGTTATTATGAAGGGGAAGATCATGCTCCGGGTTTGTTGGCAATAACTATTGGACAGAACTTCAATTTACGGATAGATCAATATATCTCTATCAATACCAGAATCTTTCGAAGAATGGTTGATCAAATTGGAGGAGTAGATGTCTATTTGCCGGATGATATTTATGGGCACTACTTTAAAGAACCTGTGTTGTATCAAAAAGCAGGGGCTCATCATCTGGATGGAAAACAAGCCGAAATGGTAGCTCGCCATCGGACTCTGATCGGTGATTTTGGAAGAGTAAGAAATCAAACAATTTTGTTTAAAGCGTTTATCAAAGCGCTGCTCACTCCGGAGGGCATAAAGAACGTTCCAGGCTTGATCGAAATTTATCAGAACAATGTTTTAATGGATTTCACGCCTAATGAGATCAGTAAACTGCTCTGTCTGATCACAAAAATTGATCTCAACAATGATATCGTTTTCACTGAATTTCCTCAGCAGATGTTAGAGGAGGGAAGAGTTTATGATAAGGTGCAGGGAGCAAACATGTATGTCCTCCTCCCTGATCATGGACTCGTGGTAGGGCTGTTAGCTGACTTTCAGCAAGGCCGCTGGCCATGATCGGCGCTGAAGCACCAGTTTGTGCTCCCCTCCCTGCTGATGGACCGGGGAACCCCGCTTAGAACTTTACAGATGATATCAGGAGACTATTATGCGCTATCTAAAACAACGTCCCCTTGTGCTGGGATTAATCATCAGTATCGCTATAGCTGTTCCTGTTCTAGGTGGGATACTAATTTACAATTGGTGGTCTACTCCCTTGGGACCTCCTCTTGGTATCTCAGATACAAGCCTCGTAGATCAAGAAACCTATCAGGTCTCAGGGTTGACCCTCACAGAACCCCCCCAAAAAACGATTTCTGCCACTGAAACGGCGCTGACAATGACACCATATCCGACAGCGACACCAGCACCCCTGGCGATGTGCGGCGGACCGGATAATTTAACCATTTTGGTGACGGGTGTTAATTCAAAGAGTTACACCTACGGATTATCGGATGCGATCCGGCTTGTGTGGGTGGATTTCGTCAATGGGAAAATCACTATCCTGCCGCTTCCCAGGGATTTATGGGTGGATATTCCTGTTTCCATTCCAGGTGTGACTAAGGACATCACTCCCGGTAAACTCAACCAGGCGTATTTTTATGGTTCTCCGGGAATGGGATATTATAAGGAAGATGACCAGTCACCGGGTCTGCTGGCGAAGACATTAAACTTCAATTTCAATGTCATTGTTGACCGGTATTTTTCTGTCAATACCCGAATATTCCGCCAGATGGTCGATCAGGTGGGAGGCATTGATGTCAATTTACCCAAAAACGTTTATGGGCATCACCTTGATGATCCAGTTGTGTACCTGAGAGCCGGCGAGCACCACCTCAATGGCAAGCAGGCGGAAATGGTAGCAAGACACCGGACATTGATTGGTGATTTCGGCCGGATGAAAAATCAAACGGTGTTGTTAAAAGCATTTGTGAAAAAATTGCTTTCCACCCAGGGGATTAAAGAACTCCCGGAGTTGATTGAAATCTACCAGGATAATGTGCTGATGGATTTTTCCCCCAGTGATATTAGTAAATTGATCTGCTTGGTCAGCAAGATTGACCTGGTAGAGGATGTCACCTTTGTTGACTTTCCCAAGGATTTGGTCACCGAGAAAAAGATCTATGACAAAGTGAATAAATATAGAGCCGCTGCCCTGATTTATGATATTAACGAGGTCCGGCTGCTGTTGGCTAAGCTCCGCTTAGGTATCTGGCCGTAAATCTTGCCCCGGTCTCATTAAAACCGGGCTGACACAAACTGTATGGGGCTGATTAAGTTAGTGTTTCTCTTCTCAAATCGGGAAAGAAGATCAGATAATAATCTCACTCAATTGTGTGGATCGTTCTCTTTGAGAGCTGCTTTTCTGGTTTAGGGAGAAATCATGTGATAAGATAGAGCGGTAATTGCGCGACTTGGGAATATAACCTCGGGAAAAAAAAATGATAAAAAACTTATTTTCAAAACTATTTGACTTTCTAACTAACCAATTAACAGATAAACAAATAAAGATCACCAGCCTGGTACTGGTGGCAGTGACAGTACTTGCAGGTGGTGGATATTGGGTAATAACTACCTGGTTTCAACCCCTGGGCCCTTCCCTGTCTCTTTCTACCCCAACGGTAGAAGTACTATCCCAGGGGACACTTTCTCCCGGGTCAACAGCAGTGCCCGGAGAGACCCTGACCCCCACAATTGAACCGGTCTGCGGAGCTCCCCCAACGATGAATATTATAGTCGCGGGAGTCGCCTCCCAGAACTATATTTATGGATTAGCAGACGCGGTCCGGTTGGTTCGATTCGACTTTCAGACTCAGACCGTCTCAGTCCTGGCTTTGCCGCGGGATTTATGGGTAGAGATTCCGGGAATTGAGGATCATGGAATTACAGTAGGAAAACTCAACCAGGCTTATTTTTATGGCACGCAGGGAATGGGTTATTACGAAGGATCCGGTTACGGGTCTGGTTTGCTGGCATATACTCTCCAGGAAAACTATGGGGTTTGGACAGATCACTACCTGGCGGTAAACCTGGAAAGCTTTGTTCAGATTATTGACAGGATCGGGGGTATTGATATCTATTTGGCCGGGGATGTGTATAGAAAAGTCAATGGGGAGCCCGAAGTATTCTTAAAAGCGGGATCTCGTCATTTGAATGGCAAAAAAGCAGAGATAATGGCCCGCCAGCGGATTGAGATCGGTGATTTTGGGAGGATCAATAACCAGACAGTGATTCTGAAGGGGATAGCAGCCAAGATGTTAACTCCTTCAGGACTTCAAGCGATCCCTGATCTGGTCAACCAGCTGAAAAGGAATGTGCTGACGGATCTCAGCCCGAATCAAATCAGCCAGCTGATCTGTCTGGCAGGAAAGATTGATTATCAACAGGATGTATTCTTTGTAACTTTACCCGAAGCATTAATGAACCAGACCATGGTCTATGACCCGGTCAGAAATATTAACACCTCAGCGCTGGTAGGGGATACCGCTGGTATCAGGAGTTTGATAGAGGACTTCCAGGCTGGCATCTGGCCTTAATTTACCCAAATTTACTCCTTGAAAAGCAAGCAGATGCGGTTTCTTTCTCCTCTTTCTTTGCTTGTAATCTGTTGAGAAACATGACCGAAAACAACCGCTGCCGGGGAAGAATCAGAGCTGATTCTTCCACTCACTTGGGGTTGTAATATTTCCTTGTCTCCCAATCTCCTTTATGATATGATACGGCGAGTATGGCAAATAATCGTCATTAAATAATTGGATCTGATATGCTTGAATCATTAAAACGATCACCAATCACGATTGGCATTATCTTGGTGGTGTTAATTCTGTTAAACATAGGGGGATGGTATTTATACTTGACCTGGGATGAGTCCTTTGGTGAGAGTTTGGATCTCCCAACTCCAACAGAAATAGCTGTGACGCTTTCGCCCACAGCAGAACCGAAAACAGGGACACCAGAATTAGAGGAAGCGGATACTCCCACGGTTACCCCGGAAATCACCTTGACCCCCACAATTGTGCCGGTGTGCGGAGCTCCACCTTCCCTAACGGTGTTAATATCCGGCGTTGCCTCAGAAGGATACCTCTTCGGTTTGGCAGATTCAATCCGGATTGCTCATTTTGACTTTCAGCGCCAACAGATCACTCTCCTGGCATTACCCAGAGATTTATGGGTAGATATCAATGGCACCTCCAATACCAGTATCACCAAGGGGAAACTTAATCAAGCATATTTCTTTGGTACGGAGGGGATGGGATATTATGACGGACCTGGTGATGGTTCCGGTTTGTTGGCTCAAACTCTTCAGGATAATTTTGGGCTGCGGGTAGATCGCTATATTGCAGTTAATCTTTATGCGTTCCGCGAAATTGTTGATGCCATTGGCGGTATCGATGTCTACTTACCAGAAAATGTCAATATCAAATGGTTTGGGGAACCTAAGCTGTATCTCAAAGCTGGTCAACATCACCTGACAGGTAAAGAGGCAGAAAAGGTCGTTCGGGCTCGGATAGAAATTGGTGATTTAGGACGCATCCGCAATCAGACGTTGATCTTGAAAGCGGTTGCTGTAAAGATGCTAACGGTTAATGGCATAAAACAATTACCTGATCTGGCGAACAGGCTGAGTACTTATGTCCTGACTGATTTCAGTCCCTCTGATATAACTATGATTACCTGCCTGGTAGCCATGATCGATCCCCGGGAAGACATTATTTATCGTTCGATTCCGGAGGATCTGCTCCTGGGAGCATGGGTGCTGGATGAATACCAGGGATATCAGGTCTATGCCTTGACCTATGATAAAGAGGTTATCACTGAATTACTGGCGGCTTTCCAGGCTGGACTATGGCCTGAATGATAATTTCCTTAATCTAATAAAACACAAAACCGGGTGCTCAATTATGCATCCGGTTTTGTGTTATTGATGAGGATGTGGCTTTCCATAAAACTGTCATCGCGAGGAGCTCAAAGACGAAGCGATCTCCTGTTTATCACGATCTTTTACCAGGGGACTGCCCTTCGACTACGCCTGTCCTGAGTGGACATCGAGCACTTCGCTCCACTCTGCATAAACTCCGTCGAGATGGAAATCGAAGAGCTCAGGATGCTTCGCAAAAGTCCCAACTTAGGGTCTTCGACGAAGTTTATCCCGAGTTTATCGAGGGGCTCAGACAGAACATCGACCTACGTCGATGCTTAAGCTTTCTACTTATCCCGTAGATCACAGAAGATTAAGTGTCCCTGGAGAGGGACGCCCAGCGTTAGCTTCCTTCGACTTCGCTCAGGACAGGATTTCTAAGACTTTCGCGAAGCCCTTCGACGAGCTCAGGATTATACATCTTGTAAGGGCAGTCGGAACTCAATAACACAATACACGATAGCTTCTCTATTCAGGAATTTACTTCAGTGCAGATATTAGAGAAAATGACAAAAGTGGCCTTTTGGCTCAGCCCTATCGTATTATGTGATTATTATTGTTCCTCTCCGATTTCCTCACCCTCACTCTGCAGAAGCTCCTGATACACCTCGGTGACAGCTGTGGCAACTGATTTCCAGCTGAAATTATCCTCTACATAGGGACGGGCATTTTTTCTGAGTTCTTTATTAGTGGCAGGTTGGTCTTTTAATATTTTGATTTTTTCTGCCAATTGATCTGCGCTTCTGGGTTCAAATAAAGCGCCAACGATATTTTCCTTCACTGTGGATTTGAGACCTCCAACCCGGGAAGCGATGACACTGCTGCCGCAAGCCATAGCTTCGATAGCAGTCATACCAAAAGGTTCATAATAAGATGGAATTACAGTAACATCTGCCGCGCTGTAATACTTGGATAATTGGTCTTGAGATTTTCCCCCGGTGAAGGTTACTTGCTTTTCAATCCCGTACTCATCAATTTGGGACATATACTTCCGATACGGTTCTTCAGAAAGTTCTTTCCAGCTGAGGAATGGTTTATCAGTTGGCGGACCACCCACAATTACAACCTGGATTTGGGGATCATTAGCGAGGTGGATCGATTTCAGAAGGGTGTCAATGCCTTTCCTTTCTTCCAGGCGTCCCACATAAGTGATCAGGAAATCATCGATAGAAAATGCTATTTCGGTTCTGGATTCCTCCTGGGGCAGGGGCTGGAATAAGTCGAGGTTTACACCGCAGGGAATTATCCTAATTTTGTCAGGGTCAGTTTGATAATATTCAACCAAATCAATCTTTTCTTGGGGACTTGTAGCGATGATCCGGTCAGCTGTATGACATATTTTCCTTTCAATTTCCAACCTGGCTCCAGGGCTTTGATCTTTAGTCCCCAGGCTCTCTCCCTTCACCGCTCCCAAGGAGTGAAAAGTGTGAACCAGAGGTATCCCCCAGGTCTTTTTAAGATGTATGCCCACTGCTCCGCTGAAATAATAATGACTGTGAACCAGTTGATAGTGTAGTCCTTTTTGAATTTGATAGGTGGGTATCCAGGAAGCCAGGTCACCAAGCAAAGAAATAATCTGCTCTTTTGGAATGACGTCAGAGGGACCAACCGGGATCCTGATTACCTGCGTCCCCCGGGAATATTTTTCTTCAGGGGGCTGTTCTTCATTTTCCCAGCGGGAATAAACATCTACTGTCAGCCCGAGAGCGCCCAGGTAGCGAGATAACTCTTTTACATACACATTTTGCCCCCCATGATGAGTGCCGCCCAGGCTGGCTAGAGGATCTCCATGTATGGATACAAAAGCGATTTCCGATGACATTACTACCTGCCTTTCCTATATTACTGCTGGATCAGTGATTCCCCTATTTGATTATAAAGCAATTCTTATCAATGGGTTGTTTTATATGACCGACATTTTGCAGTTTTGTAGTGGTATTTTTATGAGCAAAACAGATCGGATCTTTCCAGATTTCATCCTAGTCGAACCAGATGGTGGTTGTAATTTTTATCCAGGGCAGCCTGTTTTCCAAAAACCAGCTGACTACCGAAATCGGGACCTTCAGTCCAATAACTGTCCTCCGGGTTAAAGTTCACTCGGGGATTAAGAAATGCTATTCACGTCTGAGTGTCCTTGGGATTTACGGCCGGGCAAAGTCTACAGTGTAAAATTTGCGAATTATTCCATCGTGCTGATAATAGATTACTCCCACACCAAGTACAGTAGAGTACTTGGAGAGAATAGTCCGTTTATGTATATTATCTGTGTAATTTGGATCTTGAGAGGGGTGGGTCATCCACCACTTGAATGCAATCTGTGGTGTGAGATAGCTTCCTCCCCCATAAAAAATCTCAGAACAACAACAGTGATTGTAGCACCAGTTGGATCCGTGACCAAGAGCAACGGATATCCGTTCCCAGGCCTTAGTGCCGTCTGTTGAGGTGTGGCTGTATGTGCCGTGGCAGGTCATATCTCTGCCGTGATCACGTGCTGCATAGACAAGTCTGAAATCGATCTTCAGTTTCGGCAATCCACGAGCTATTCTTGCCTGGTTGATCAGATTTCTGATCTGGTCTTCTTCACTGGTAAGCACGGATGTATAGGGACAATAACTGGAATTTGGGGTGGGTGTGTTGGAGGGGACAGGTGTATTGGAAGGCAGGGGAGTATTGCTGGGGACAGGTGTCGCGGTGGCTGGCTGGGGAGTATTTGTAGCTGTCCCGGGTGTGAGATTTGGAGTTTCAGTCGGCAAGGGTGTTTTTGGCGTGGCTGAAGGCTTGGCAGTTTTTGTAGCAGGGGGTGTAGTTTTTTTGAGCGTTGGTACTGGTGTTGAGGATGCTTTTGCAGTGGGTTGACCCGGGGCTGAAAAAATATTAAGATTCTTTGTGTTCCCGGAAGTCGTAGCATAATAACCCCACAACCAGCAATTTTTTCCTGTTTTTCCCGGATCTTTGATTATCCAATAGCTATAACTTGCATCCCTGCCTATCAGGGGGACGGTTTTACCCGCAGCAAGGGAACTCAGCTTGGGATAAGAGATTCCAGGGCCGGTTCTGCAATTTGTTGTCAGAGATACTTTTACCGTAGCCCCCTCGGGAGGTTTGGTTTTCTTGACTTCTTCAACTGCAGTAGAGGTAGCCGGCAGGGATGTGGGTGATGCGGGAACCTCTGTATCCAGAACAAGCTCTGTTGCCGTAGGGGTGCTAGTAAATGCTTCTGTCGGCGACGGCGTCTGGGATGGAGTAAAAGTTGGCGGTGGTTCTTTTGTGGGAGTGAAGGTGGACTTGGTATGAAAAGGAGTTTTGGTTGAAGTTCCATTGAGGGTGTATTTAGGCGACATTTGAACTGCCTCACAAGCACTGCTTATGCTGGCGAGTAGAAGAAGAAGCAAAACAACTTTCCCATACTTGTTATGGACCATAAATTTGCCGGTAATAAGGTGGTTACCTGTTTCTGATCCGCTCTTCACCCTGGAGCTGCCTCTATGTTGAGAGTCCCTGTCGATGTTTGAGGTAAAGAACTTAGGATCTAATTTCTCTTATTATAACGTCTCATTCTTCATCACCCCCTGTGATTCTGTGTTTTTCATACCTAACAAAATTGAAAGGTAAACTACTGAAACCCTTCAGGAATGAGACCCTTAGAGTGCGGACATGACCGAGAATTCTTTGGTAACAAATAAATCTGCCCTTGAAGATAGAGATTGGACCACCTCATGTTTCCGCTGGAGAACCTGCCGTCGGCATTCATTTACTGGTTCTTTTCCCTGCTCAAACTGAGCATTTCTTGTCTCATGATAAGTGAGATCGATCACTACTTTGAAATCATCAGCGGCTGATGATATTAGACATTGAATTATGATAGACTTTGATGTAGAGATTTCTTCCCAGCGATAAGAGATAGGAATTTACCTATGACATTGACCTCAAAAGATCGTGTTTTAACGGTGTTGAATCATGAAGTCCCTGATCGAGTGCCAATTGTTATTGGCCCTAGCAATGCTACGGGGATAAAAATGAAAACGTATCGGGAAATAAAAGCGATTGCTGGGATACAAGCGCCTGACGAGTATATTTATGATTGGCCGGAATTAGGTACTGCAAAAATTGATCAAGCTACGATGATCCGGCTGCACAGTGATGTGAGGGGAGTGCGGGATTCTCATCCGGTGAAAACACTGAAACGTAATCAATCGAGGGAACCGCACAGCCCTTTTGTTGACAGCTGGGGAAGTGGGCAAAAGGAGATTGAGCCGGGAGAGTGGTTTCCCGGAATACACCCGCTCGCCAAAGCGGAAACGGTTGAAGAGATTGACGAATATCCTAATTGGCCTGATATGAGTGATCCAACCCGCATTGCCCATGTTAAAGCAGCAGCTATAGAATTGGCAGATCAGAACGAGTACGCAATTCTTGCTGCTCCCTGGTTGTTATTCCCTCTCGAGCGTGCGTTTGCCATGCAAAGCATGGATACCTTTTTGTTAAATTTAGCCATCAATCCCGATTTTGCCAGGGCGCTGCTGCAAAAAACAGCGGAAATGTGTAAGGAGTTAATGGGACCATTTTTGGCTGAACTCGGCGATAATGTCGATATGATTAAAATCGGTGATGACCTCGGGACACAGGAAAGTTTGTTAATGTCTCCAGATATGTACAGGGAAATCCTGAAACCAATTCATGCGGATTACATTCAATTTATTAAGGAACGCACAAATGCCAAGATTTTCTTCCACACTGATGGTGATGTCGTCCCCTTGATTGAAGATTTCATTGAGATGGGAATTGACATATTGAATCCCATCCAGACCTCAGCTGGAAAAATGGCTGACCTGGTCAATTTGAAAAAACGATTTGGAAAGAACATTATCTTTTGCGGCGGAATAGACACCCACCGAATTCTGCCTTCTGGCTCCAAGGATGAGGTTCGAGACGAAGTTAGGAGAGTTATGAGTTTGTTGGGAGAGGGTGGAGGTTACATGGTTGCTTCCGTTCATACGATTATGAATGATGTGCCTGCTGAGAATGTGCTGGCTATGGTGGACACTGTGAAAGAATTCGGCAGCTACCCACTCAGTTATTAAATCCCCTTTCTGTTAAAAACACAAAAAAGGGCGCTGTCCCAAAAGTCAGCCAGCTAGACATTTGTCATTCCGAGTGCAACGAGGAATCCATTTTAAGTAAAAATACCCGAAACCGATTGTAACAAACTGAAGTATTTGTTGATTCTGATCTCAGTATGGATCCTTCACTACGCTCAGGATGACAAAAGGATGGATCGCAATGAGACCAACGGGCTGTGTCTATTACTTCTTAGACAGCCTCTTTTGCTTTATATTATTCCCCGTTTTTTTGGATTAAAGTAGTATTAAAGATTTTATTCGCTGACTTGTATGTTGAATCTTATTTTCTTGGCTTGTTTTTTAAAAATTTCAAGGGGTAGAAATTCCTTCACTGGACCGATGATTCCAATTTTATATTCTGCAATTGCCTGTCCCAGTTGGGCAGCTTCTATAGCAGACATTCCCTGCAATAACCCGGTTAATAGTCCAGCCCAGAATGCATCTCCAGCGCCCGTGACGTCCCTTACAGGAATAGAATTTGCCTGAATATGTACTCGATCTCCTGCTGAAGTTCCCAATAGTGCGCCTTGACTGCCCATTGTGAGCGCAACAATAGCTGGTCCGAGATTTAAAAATAACTCCAGATATTCCACTGGTTTCAAACCGGGACCAAAGATTCGAGTACAGTCATCCAGGGAGGGTTTGGTGACGGTGATTAGCTGGAAGATTTCCTTTAGGAAAAGCAGATAATCTGGCAGATCTGACCAGATTCCAGGATGGTAATTGGGATCCAAAGAAATCAATAAATCAGCTTTGTGGGCGGCCTTCAGTAAATGATGAATTGTAGATCTGCATGGATCCTGTGATAAAGCAAAAGCAGAAGTGTGAACAACTCTAGAATCAGCAACTGCTGAGATTAGGGGGTCAGTCAGTGATAAATACCGATCAGCGCCGCGGTAAACAGCAAAAGCTGGCGTTTTTGTCTGCCGGGCGATGGGGATGATGGTTGTGGGCGCTTCGGATGTGGATTGAAGATAGGTGAGGTTCACTCTGGC
>JBARSJ010000316.1:0-6089 GCA_049644685.1 Anaerolineales bacterium | reverse complement strand
TTTGTTCCAACCTTTTTGCCCCAGCCAGACAACTCCATAGACAATTATCAGCAGACCGACCGACATGAGCACCTTAACCTCTTGTGGAGAATAGGCGCGTATATCAGAGAAGAAAAAGAACACTGACACACCTATCCAAATCACCGCGATGCTCACGTCGAAGGCAGACAGTTTTCTTCGTTTGAGAATGGACTTCTCAGCCCTGGCAGCAGCATCAGCTGATAAGGAGGCATCAAAGCGGCGCATGCTGAGTGCGATTGAATCTGTAGGGCAGACATCGGTACATTTCAAGCAGACAATGCAGTCTGAATTGCGCACTTCACCGTGGGTATTGAGATCGCCCATCACGTCAACCTGCATATCGCAAACCCGGTTGCACTTCCCACAAGCGATGCACTCGTCATTTACCAGCCGCACACCGCCGATTTTCACCGTGCCGAATATCTTAAGCAATGCGCCAAGGGGACACAAGTAGCGGCACCAGGCTTTCCTGCCAAAAATAAAAAGAAGAACCGGTCCATACAGAATAGCTGTCAGGAGGATCGAAATGCCGGTCTGCTGCCCGCCCCAGGGTTCAACGTCAGCTAACCTGAAGGTAAATATAGCCGGGATACCGTGTTCTATCCAAACCACAAGCAAGGCGCTGTAGATCTTGAGCGCCAGGGCAACAAATGGAATCACGCCCAGGTAGAGCAAGATGCGGCGAGGAATTCTTATTTTTAACTTGTCACCAATACCCCACTCTATGAGTTCAAGATAGCCACCAAACCAGCAGAACCAGCCGCAAAAGGCGCGTCCCAGCAGCAGCGCTGAAATAAAAGCCAATATCCAGAAGACAAATCCGGTGTTTAGCACACCGCGGGCAAGACCGGAGAAGAAAGCCTCAATCCCTATGCTGCCAAATGTTTGAATGCCAAAGGTGTACCAGGTGACCACGTGCACTGTCATCATCAGCATCAGGAAAACCCGACTCAACGTACGCCATTTTTGAGTAGTCATTATATAAATCCTCCTTAGTCAGGTTATACACTTTATGAATGTAAAAAATTTCAACGAAAACCCCTCCCCACTTTGAGATTGACAAGAGAACCGATTCTCTGCCTGCATGGTTTCCAGAAAATCCTCTTTATCTGTGTGCATGTAGTCAGCTGATAGAAATCCGCCTGGCTTAAGAACCCGGTGCAGTTCTTCCAGCAGCGCTTGTTAATCACCCACAAGATGGAGCGTGTCATATAACAGGACAACGTCCACACTTTCGTCCGGCAGACCGGTATCCCTATCCGAGAGAATCGTTTTTATGTTTGTGAGTTTTTCCTTCGCAGCCCTTCTTTTCACCGTTGTTATAGCCAGGGGATGGATATCAAGAGCATATACAGTGCCTTCATCTCCCACGATTTGGGCTGCAGGTATCGTGTAACTCCCAATCCCGCAGCCATACTCCAGTACAACCTGACCTTTTTCGAGATCTGCTCCTATCAATCTTTCCTGGGAACGTTTGAATGGTTCCATTAATCTCAAGGCAAAAGCCATGCCTCGGAAAGCCACATTCGGCATTGGTTTATCTTGTGTCATTGCCCGTACTCCTCAAATAAAAATTCCCTGATTGCCATATAGCTCTCAGAGTACAAAAAAAATGTGCAGAAATTGTGGAAAAAGCTGGAGGATTCGATGGAAAAACCGGCATCCCGGCCAGGATAGCCTGGAAGTGCTAGTGAATGGGAAGAATGTACACAGAGAGGGACTTTGGATTTGAAATATTTAAATATCGTGTTTTGAAATCGAACGTCTCAGGATGATACAGCTACCTTTTGGGTGAAGGGCATCTGGCACCGGGTTCCAGTAATCAGTAATCAGTAATCGGTATTCAGTATATTTCAATTCGGCGAATCTCGCTTCACCCCATCACATAGTCTCAAAGTCACCGAGTCAGCTTGCAGGCGGTCTGGTGCCTCGTCCTGCGACCAAAGTAAGGACCGAAGGTCGTATCGAAGGAGAGCGGGGGTTATGAGTCTTTTATTACCTCATCTCCAAGGTCATCAGAAATGAGATGGAAATGCAAATGATCCACTTCCTGGGCATTGCCGCCATTTACGATTAATCGATATCCTTTTGATTCCAGGTTGAACATCTTAACCAGCTCATTAACCAGGCTAAAGAGCTCAACTTCAAAAAGGTGATCATCAGAGGGAAGATCAACTAAAGACCTAAGATTTGATTTCGGAACAATTAGGATATGCAAGGGATAGGAGGGGGAGGGATGATGAAACGCCAGAACTGAGTCCCTTTCAGCTAATCGTTTACCAGGAATAATAAAGCTGAAATAGGCAAAGATCCAATGCAGAATTAAACCCCCAACGAAGGTTTTAGCGATCGAATAAAGAAATTTGCCCATATTGATACTATACTTCAAACTATTATTCTAGATTATTAATCCTCCCAGCCAGCGAGCGGGCTGATAATCAGGATCTCAGTCCCAAATGGATCAATTACAGGACAGGATCGGAGGGGAACATACATCAGTTGATCTGAGGGTGCTGGTCCCTCCCCTCCAGCCGCGATAAAAGCGCGCTGCAGGCTTTCCGCTTCCTCTGGTGTTTCCATCTGCAATGTCACCTCTACATTTCGAGGGTTGCCGGATTTTCCCCGCAACAAAGTCAGCCAGCCGGACCCAATCTGCCAGCCCCGCGTTCCCTCGCCTTCCACATAGGCTGGCGGTCCGAGGATCTGCTGGTAGTAGTCTGCTGCAGAGTCGAATTCCTCGAAAAACAAGGTGACGCCAAATGCCCCGCTGAAGTGAAAGTGCGGTTCAGGTATTGGATCAGTGAAGTACGCTTTTTGATATTCTTTGAAATTCATTGGTTTTATCCTTTGGGGGATGGAATTCCAATGGAGAACCTTATTTGGGTTTTAGTTATTACCCAACCCCGCTGCATGGCGGTGGGATTCCGGATCACCAGCTGCATAGTTATCTCCAGTATCCTGATCAATATAAAGCATGACCGGTGCGCCAATTGGGGAGGCTGTAATGGTAAGCTTGTGCCCCCGCTGTTTAAGCTCTTTCAGGGTACTCTTGCTGATGTTTTCACTGATAGTCAACGACCCCGCTTCTTTGAAAGTCTTAACCCGATCAGGATTGGGATCAAAGGAGTCCTGGTGATGGGCTGTAGCAAAGCGGGGCTCAGTGACTGCATTTTTCGGCAGCAGATCAAATTCAATAAAATCAAGAAGCAAATTCAGTGTCACTTGATCCTGTAAATCTCCACCGGCGACACTTATGGCTAGGATTGGCTTGCTATTTTTCAGGACCAAGGTAGGAGTGAGGGTTATCCGGGGACGTTTCCCAGGTTGGATACAGTTCGGATGGCCTGGAGTAGTATTAAGACTTCGCAAACGGTTGCTGTAGGTAACACCTGCTTTGCCCCCACCCCGCGGTTCTTTTGGCACGTTCGCGCTGGGGGTTGCGCTAACCACATTTCCCCAGCGATCTGCGACTACACAGGTTGTTGTACCACCAATACCAGGGCGAAAGACACCAGGATCCAGGAGTGGTTTCATGCCGTGGGGATCGCCTGGACGGGCTTCCTGGGATGCTTTACCCAGGTCGATTAATGGGCGACGAATTTCAGTGTAGGTATCTGAAAGAAGAGCAGGCAGCGGCACATCAACAAATTCCGGATCGCCGTAATATTTGTCGCGATCAGCCATCGCCAGTTTAATAGATTCTGTAACGAGATGAATATAATCAGCCGAATTTTGCTTCATCTCTTTAAGATCAAAAGCCTCTAATAATTTTAAAGCCTGGAGGAGAAAAGGACCTTGAGTCCAGGGCCCGCATTTATATATCGTATATCCTCTGTAGGTGACTGTTAGCGGATCTTCTATGGTAGTAATATGGGCAGCAAGATCACTTCTGCGGAGGAATCCGCCCTGTTGGATATAATATTCTTCCAGTTCCTCTGCGATGTCATTTCTGTCTTTGTTCCGTCCGTAGAAACGATCGCATGCTGCTTGTAGTTTCTGCTCACGGTTTCCGGAAGCAATTTGTTCCTCTTCAACCATTCTGCGCAGTGTTCTGGCCAGTTTTGGGTGCCAGGATTTTGTTCCTCCATCCAGGAGCGCTAATGAGGGAGGTACAACATCCTGAAGAGTTCGGGTGCCATACTTTTGAAGTGTCGTAATGCATAAATCCACTACTGAGGGAACAGGTGCCATCTTTATATCCTCAGGGATCCCGTTTTTCAGGTACCAATCAATCGCTTTTTGTGATAATGGTGCCCTTCCCTGGCCGCTGAGTGCTTTCACCGTTTGGCTCTGGGCATCATAAATCAGAAGAGGAACTTCCCCTCCTATTGAGCAGGCGCCGTGGTCAGTGACTGTGAGAGCCAAGATGGTAGAGACAGCAGCATCAGCCGCGTTTCCCCCTTCAGCTAGAATCGTTAATCCGGCAGCGACTGCTTCCGCGCTGCCTGCGGCAACAACACCTTCTTTGCTGGTTGCATTCCACCCAATCTGCTGTTTATCTGGAGTTGTCATTGATCTACCTCACTTTGCTTTCTGATTACCGACCTCTTGGGCTTCCTCTAAGACTTATGATGGATATGAACTTTATACTTTGTACTCAGCTGCGATAATCAATACTATGAAATCAATTAAGATTGGAGATACGTCAGAACTCCCTCTGCCAGATCTTCCAGCCCCTGCAAGTCATCCAGGTCCAGCCACTGCAGCATGACCCGCTGCAAACCAGCTTCAGCAAGCTGATTTAATTGCTCTCCAATTTCCTCTGAAGTACCGACGATAACTCCCTTTTCCCGGTAGGTTTCAACCGTACTTTCCCCCCCGGACCGTTCCTGGATTTTTTTTGCAACCTCTTTTTGGTCTTTTCCAAAGATGCACCCGGTCATTAAGGAGCGGCGAACCTCATTGGATTCTCGGCCTTCTCCCTTTAGCAGGGTAGTTAGTTGGGTATTTAGTTCTTTATATTTTGAGAGAGGAACAAACAGGGCGTTCCACTCATCAGCAAAACGGGCAACCAGCGGTAACGTTCGTAAGGGACCGTTGCCTCCAATTAAAATTGGAGGACCACCTGGTCTTGTGGGTCTGGGGAGTAAGATTCCTTCTTTCAGCTGAAAGAACTCCCCAGAAAAGGTGGAAGGTTGGTCATTTTGAAGCAGGCGAGTGATGATTTCCAACCCCTCCTCAAAACGGTTGAATCTTTGGTTAATATCTAGTAAATCAAATCCAAAGAGAGTGTGCTCCCGCTCCTGCCAACCAGCTCCCAAACCAAGGGTAAACCGGCATCCAGAAAGATCATCCACTGCGGCAGCCATGCGAGCGGTCATACTGGGGTTTCGAAATGAGACCGGTGAAACCAGGGGACCAAATTCTATTCTATTTGTGTGGCTTGCCAACCAGGTTAAGGAGGTCCATAATTCCAGCGAATTTTTGTCCGGGGGTTGACTATTGGTGTAATGGTCTGAGCGGTAGAGACCAGCAAATCCCGCTCCTTCGACTGTTTTGGCTATTTTTTTCCAATTCGTCCAAGTAAGGCCGTTTTGACCTTCAATCATAATAGCTACTTCAATCATCTTCTTCTCTCCAGGCGATCATAGGTAGAATCTGGATGTCATTGTAATGGCCTGATTGTCTCCAAATTCCTCTATCATTACTCCATATATCACTGAACGTCAGGGGTAGACACCGATTATTTCAGTCTCAGCCAAGATATGTCCTTTCATCGCTTCCTTCAAGGGGATTTTCATCACACCATCTTCCAGATCAAGCATTACGTCTATGGCGTATAAGCGGAAACGGTACTGATTGGGACCAGGCATAGGACAGGGACCGAAGTAGCCCAGTTTCAATATTTGGTTTCTTCCCTGCTGCCGCCCATCGTTAAAGTGCCCCTTAGTAGGGACGGCCTCGGGTAGTGACCGGGTTTCCGGGGGGATGTTAAATAGGATCCAGTGCACAAAATTGCCAACCGAAATATCTTCCACTAGCAGAACAAGGCTCAGAGAGTTTTCAGGTGGATCACCCCACTCCAAGGGGGGTGAGATATCATCTCCATTGCAGGTATAGATAACAGG
>JBARSJ010000315.1:0-1662 GCA_049644685.1 Anaerolineales bacterium | reverse complement strand
AATTTGATCGAATTCATATTCCTCCCATCCCCTCGGATTGTCAACAGGATCCCCAAACATCTCCAAAAAAACCGATTGCAGGAAAGTATCACTAAGCTCATTGGCATAGCGGCGCAGCCGGCGCAGTCGATCGGCTTTTTCGAGGACAGCAGCAATTCGTTTTTGTTCCAGGAGAGATATTTTCGGAACCTGAATATTTTCAAGATCGCTCCTCCTGATTGCGTTGAACGTTGATCCCTTCCCTTCACGAGCTAACTCAGGTTCTAAGTATCTAAGAAAATGCTAGATTAAACTCGTAAGTGCAACTTTGAAGGTTGAAAGAGGTAAGCTGGTGTAATATAAGCCTCTAGAGACCTACCAAGTCAAAGGAACGCTTATGAGCTACAACCAGCTTACCCAATGTCAACGATATCAGATTCACGCACTTTTGAAAAGCGACCATAACCAAACAGAGATAGCAGAAACAATTGGAGTTGATAAATCTACCATCAGCAGGGAAGTAAGACGGAACCGCGGCCAGCGAGGTTATCGGCCAAAACAGGCTCAGCGCAAAGCGATAAACAGACGTAAGCGGGACCGACGGTGTATCCAAGCCCAGATCTGGGGTTGGATTGAGGGAAAGATCCGGGAGGACTGGAGCCCGGAACAAATCTCGCTGTGGATGAGAAAATACAAAGAAAACAGTGTCAGTCATGAGTGGATCTACCAGTACATCTACGCTGACAAAAGAGCTGGAGGTAACCTTCACAAACATCTTCGATGCCAGAAAAAGCGTCGAAAACGGTATGGAAGCAATGAGCGTCGAGGGAGAATACCCAATCGAGTGAGTATTGAGCAGCGCCCAAGCATTGTTGAGGAGAGAAAACGACTGGGAGATTGGGAAGCTGACACCATGATCGGGAAGAAGAGTCCCTATGCATTAGTCACCCTGGTTGAACGTAAATCTCGTTTCACATTGTTGAAAAAGATTGATCGGCGCACAGCTGAAGCTACTACAAATGCAATCATTCAAATGCTGAACCCCTATAAGGCCAAGACACTGACCATCACCTGTGATAACGGGAAAGAGTTCACGGATCATCAGGTGTTTTCCGAAGTATTGGATGCTGATGTATACTTTGCTCATGCTTTCTCTTCTTGGGAAAGAGGGTCAAATGAAAATGCGAATGGGCTTGCCCGACAGTATTTCGAGAAAGGAAGTGATTTTTCAAAGATCACAGATCAGGATACACAATTTGTTGAAAAACGACTCAATGCTAGGCCAAGGAAATGTCTGGATATCAAAACACCTGAAATGGTGTTTTTCGAACTAAGTAATGTTGCACTTGTAACTTGAATCCAAGATTAGTAATAAGGGATCTTCGTATGAATAAAAACTTATCGACGATGGTACTTAAAAATGGAGTTATTTATACAGTGGACATTAGCCTGCCCTGGGCTCAGGCCATTGTCATCAAAGATGGAATCGTTGAGTTTGTTGGTTCAGATCAAGAAGTTGAATCATACCTAAATTCTGATTCCTATGTGATCGATCTGGCAGGAAAAATGGTGCTGCCTGGTTTTGTGGACGCTCATGCCCACCCATCCCATGCTATGGACCTGGTGGGAAATATCAGCCTCTATGGCGGGGATTCTCTAGCTGACTATCTTAAGGAAATATCT
>JBARSJ010000314.1:0-26672 GCA_049644685.1 Anaerolineales bacterium | reverse complement strand
TTTTAATACTGCTTGGACCACCGATGTCAGGAAAAGGCACCCAGGCCGCCCGCTTAACCCAATTGCTTGGAATCCCCCAGGTCTCTTCAGGGGATTTGTTTCGTGACAATATTAAAAATCAGACAAATCTGGGATTGGAAGCAAAAAAATATATTGAGCGGGGAGATCTGGTACCGGATGAGGTCACTATTGGGATGGTCAAAGAACGACTGCATCGGGAAGATTGCCTTGGAGGAGCTCTGCTGGATGGATTTCCACGGACCACTCCCCAAGCGGAAGCTTTGGATGAGATCCTGGTAGGGGTAGGCGCATTCCTGGCGGCGGTGATTTCAGTAGCTGTACCGGAAGATGTCCTGGTGGAGCGCGCCAGCGGCCGGCGAATCTGCCGGACCTGCGGTCAATCCTATCACCTGAAATTTGACCCGCCGCAGGAATCAGGAATATGTGATGAAGATGGGGGTGAACTGTACCAGCGGGAGGATGATAAACAGGAAACCGTCAGACAGCGTTTAGCGGTTTATCAAGCACAGACGAGTCCTTTGGTAGAATTTTACCGGACCCGTGAAATCCTGCATGAGGTCAATGGAGATCAGACAATAGATAACGTTGCAGATGATATCCTGCAGGTGGTCAACGAGCTGTAAATAAGGGACCGGATCCTTTTAAAGGATCCGGTCCCTACTGAGGACAACCTCTTTTCAGTTTAGTAGTGAAGATCGCTGCTTTCCGGGCTGAGCCTTTTTCTGAAGATCCAGATAGCCCATCCCTGGTAAAGCAGAATAATCGGCATGAAAATCGCCACCACAATGGTCATCACTCGCAGTGTATATTGACTCGAGGAGGCATTGTAGATGTTCAGGCTGTAGGCGGGATCAATTGTCGAGATCAATATCCGCGGGAAAAGGCCTGAGAATACCATGATTGTGGTCAAGAGGATGACCAATCCGCCCCAGATGAAAGTAAGCCCTTCCTTTCCTTTCCTCAAGAACCAACCGTAAGCCAACAAGGAAACTGCTGCCAGGATCGCCGGGATTAGACCGTCAAATCCTGGATTGTTAAGAATGTCTGTTTTCAGGTAGGTCCAAACCAGGAAAACCACTGCCAGGAACACTATCGGAATCCAGATTTTACCGGCGAGATCTTTGGCATTTTGTTTGAGCTCCCCTTCAAGTTTTAATCCCAGGAAGCTGGCTCCGTGCAGCGTGAACAATCCCAGGAAGACCAAACCACCCAGCAGGGAGTAGGGATTAAGCAGAGGAAGCAGACCGCCGTAGTAATTCATATCAGCTTCAATAGCAAATCCCCGCATCAGGTTGGCAACAGTAACGCCCCAGAGCAGAGCGGGAACCAGGCTGCCGATAAATAGCGCCCTGTCCCAGTGGCTGCGCCAGGCTTGACCCTCCCGTTTGCCGCGGAACTCAAAAGCCACACCTCGCATGATCAATCCCAACAGCATAATTATCAGCGGGATATAGAAGCCGCTGAAGAGAGTGGCATAGACATGAGGAAAAGAGGCGAACATAGCCGCACCGGCGGTAATCATCCAGACCTCATTGCCGTCCCAGATAGGTCCGATGGTGTTGATGACTGCTCTGCGCTCGTTATCCTTTTTTGCGATTATCAGGAGCAGGATACCAACACCGTAATCAAATCCTTCTAAAAAGAAGAATCCCATAAACAAGAACGTGATCAGAATAAACCAGATTGTATTGAGGTCCATGATTACTCTCCTATAACATCCGCTGCAGGTGGGTCGCCTTTACCGTATTTTAGGGCTAGCGAAATACCCACAATCATCAGCACTCCATAAACCAGCGAAAGGCTGACCAGGGAGAAGATGATATTTCCAGCACTGACATTCGGGGAAACTGCATCTTCAATTTTCAGCAAACCGTGGACAATCCAGGGCCAGCGCCCGGTTTCTGCTACCAACCAACCTGCTGTAATGGCCAGAGTGGGCATCAGCCCGGAAGGGATGATGATTTTTAAGAACCAGGGCCGCTTTCCGAGGTCATCTTTGAAGGACCAGAGCACGGCCAGGCCGGCGATTAGGATCATCAATAGGCCAAATCCAATCATGGTCCGTGAGGACCAGTAACTTAATATAACCGGAGGGATGTAGTTTCCCGGCCCGTATAGTGCTTCTGATTCGGCTTGGAGCTCCTTGATTCCTACTACCTCGCTATTGAAGTCATTAAAAAGCAAGAAGGACAGCGCGTAGGGGACTTTCAAATCAAAGGGATTTTCCTGATTTTCTTGATCGATTACCGCAATAACGGAGAAGGATCCCGGTTGTTCGGTATCCCAGTGTCCTTCCATGGCTGAAATTTTCATCGACTGGTTTTCCGCCAGGAATTGGCCTTGAGCGTGTCCGATCAATCCTACCAGCACCGATCCAACCAGTGCAAAAACAGCAGCCCAGCGGAAAGAGCGCTGGAAAAAATCCTCAGTCTGGGGATTTCTCTTTAATAAGTGATAGGCGCTGAAAGCCATTACCAGGAAACCTCCCACAGAGATACCCGCAGTCAGGACATGGGGAAATTGATACCAAACATTCGGATTTCCGACCAGAGCCCAGAAGTCGGTCATTTCTGCCCGGCCGTTTCGAATGGTGTATCCTACAGGATTTTGCATAAAGGAATTTGCGATCAGAATCCAGAGGGCGGAAATGTTGGAACCAATGGCAACTAACCAGATGGCAGCTAAATGGGCTTTTTTCGAGATTTTATCCCACCCGAAGATCCAGATACCGATAAAGGTGGATTCCAGGTAAAAGGCCAGCAATCCTTCAATAGCCAGCGGGGCTCCAAAAATGTCACCCATAAAGCGGGAATAATCTGACCAGTTGAGACCAAATTGGAATTCTTGAACAAGGCCGGTCACTACCCCGATGGCAAAGTTGATCAGGAATATCTTTCCCCAGAACTTGACCATTCGTTTGTAAATCTCATCGCCGCTGATTACATAGCGAGTCTCCAGCACAGCCAGGAAGAGCGCTAATCCCAGCGTAACAGGGACAAAAAAGAAATGATAGATGGTAGTGATTGCGAATTGCCATCTCGCCAGTGTTACAGGTATCATAAGCACCTCTCTTTTGGATTAATTCCAATCTGCAGGGATCACAGTGTCTTTACCTAAGACCTTGTGGGGATAGCTAGACTAGCATAGTACTCATTTTACTCTATTCAAAGGGATAGTTTATATCTTGTCAAGGTTGTTTTATTGACCCTGAAGGTAAAACAGATTTGGACTTGGAGCCTGGGGTTTTTCCGTAGAGAAAGTCATCCAATACCAACGCTGCCCTGCGGAAGGTGCCGGATTTGGATATTCCCCACCGAACGATGTTGTGAGCCCAATTATCAGGATGAGAATAAGGACAAACTGCCAGACACCGGCCGCAGTCAGTGCCGATAATTGTCCAGTAATGGTAGCAGGATTCCGGGCTGATTTTCCAGCGCACAACTCCATTATTCACCTCCCGATCTCCGTGGGGAATGGATTGGCTGGGGCAGTTATCAGCGCATTTTTGGCAGATGTTGCAGAAATCGATCAGACTTACATTCGCCTGGTAATTATCCGCGATCAGGGGCATATCGGTTGTCACTACACCTACCCGCACGCGGGGTCCCTGGTGAGGAGTCATCAGCAATCCCATCCTGCCGATTTCCCCTAAACCGGCATCCCTGGCAACCAGGGGAGCAATAACCCGATAGTTTCCGTCAATGTGAGCCCGGGCAGGAAAACCTAGAGAGCGGATTGCAGCCGCCAACTGTACGGCAACCCGGGCTAACTCAACATACTGCCGGCCGGATTCCATGGTGACAGGAGGGTAAGGGGCTGAGCCGATCATTTGATAATCCATTTCAACAACGAAGGCGATAGCGAATTTATGTTTTAGCTCAACTGGTGCGCCGTATTTTCCACTGCCGCGGCCGATATGGGAGTAGATATGAGCAGATTTAAGGATTGTTATTCCGCAGTCCAGGGCGCCGTAATATTTCGTTAACTGTTTCACCGTCCGGGTCAGGATTTCCGGGGAATAATCATTTTTCTGCTCTGCAACCGGACCATCCACTGCTTCCCTGAGTGCATCCGTCAGGTAAAAACTGGCTCCTGCAGCAGCCGAATGCAGGGGTTCTGTATAGCTGGCTTGGGGAGAGAGCAACCCCGGTTTCTTTCTAGAGGCATCATCCTGCTCCTGGTGTTCCGGATGGAGTTGGTAATATATCTCATATTCGGGGGAATCCGGAATTAACCGGGCTCGGGCGAAAATGATTTCCCGTTCATCAACCTGATGATGAGGATCAGAATCCTCACCGGATTCTTTCCCCAGCGGGAAGTAAAAGACCAGCGCTGTGATCAACCCTAAACCCAACAGAATACCGATTAAAACTATTCTCCCCTGCGAAGGAAGCATCAGGGAGCTCGAAAGCAGTATTGTTCCTGTCAGGGTGGTCCCCGCTGACCAGATTGAAGCTTTTTGTTCCCCTTCCCGGAGAGAAGTAAGCAGAAAGGCAAAGCCAAGTATAAAAAAACCTACTGAGATACTTAAGAGGATTATCGTGGTGGCGAAACTCATAATTATTTTCCCTTTAATCCTTGTTCTGACCAAGTAGACATTTTTTATTAGGCAGTTTAATTATAGCGGGGTTTGCCAGGCTGAGTGATAAATTTTCTTTCTTAATTTTATTGTGGATTTGAGTTTTCTTGATATTCCCTCGATTTTTCCCAGGTTGACCGCTTATCTTGGAAGTCTCCGATAATAAGGTAAATAATAAAATTGTATGTTTAATTCCTCATTGGTTAGTTGACGATCTTATCCGTTCATGCTATATTAATTCAATGTAGGTGGAGAAATCCCGCTGCAGTAGCAGAACGTACGTTTCTTGAGCAATTATTTGTTTAGAACGAGGGGGAACGCCCTGCTGAGTTCATATCATTTAGTACGAAGGAGATTTTTTATGGCAGAGCGTGAGACCGGCACTGTAAAATGGTTTAACGCAGGAAAAGGCTACGGTTTTATTGAACGCGACAATGGTGAAGGCGATGTATTCGTCCACTACAGCGCGATCAACGGAGCCGGCTTCAAAACGCTTGACGAAGGTCAGCGGGTTGAATTTGATGTTGTTGAAAGCGACAAGGGACCGCAAGCACAGGACGTTCAAGCCCTGGGTGAGAGCGCAACTTCTTTCAGCACGGGACCGGAAGACAGCGGAGACATTTTCGGTGACGATTCCGACGATGATTCTGACGACGATTCCGACGACGATTTCGACGACGATTTCGACGAAGAATCTGACGAAGAATCCGACGACGATTTCGACGATGATTTCGACGAAGAATCCGACGAAGAATCCGACGAAGAATCCGACGAAGAATCTGACGAAGAATCCGACGACTGATCCTAGTTAATCCACTTATAACAGCCAAAAGGGCAGCGAGAGATCGCTGCCCTTTTTAGATTCTATCCCCATTTTCCGGTACAATTGAAAGTGGGAGGGAAAATCGTGAATTGGTTTAAGGAAACGATACAAATAGAAACTCGGGGGAAAGGACTTTATCCAATTACACACCAAATTTCCCCCTTGATCCGTGATTGGGCAATAAAGGAAGGCATTTGCCATCTGTTTATCCCTCATACCAGCGCATCCCTGGTGATCAATGAGAGTTATGATCCAACAGCCCGACAGGATTTAGAAGTGTTTTTGGAACATCTTGTACCCGAGGGGAAATCCTGGTACCGTCATACCATGGAAGGCAGGGACGATTCTCCATCCCACATGAGATCCATACTGACTGCAACCAGTTTAAGCATTCCTGTCGAAGGGGGAGAGCTTCATCTCGGGACCTGGCAGGGGGTATACCTGTTTGAACACAGAACTCAGCCTCACCGCAGAAATGTGCTCATCCGCTGTTTATCAGCAGCCTGAAAGGGGTAAATTGAATTTCAGGAAAATAAAAAAAGAATTTGTCCTTACTAGCGGGTTGATATTGTGCCTGGCTATTTGCCTTGGGGCATGCTACCCGGATGATGTCAGCTGGCTGGATCCTGTTCCCAGTCCAACACCGGTGGGGTTTTCTTCTCCTAATCAGCTTTTCAGCGTCTACTTTACAGCGCCAGCAAACGATGATTTCCGGGATGGACCAGACCGACTGCTGGCCGACTCATTGGATGAAGCCCGCTATCAAATTGATGCTGCTTTGTATGATCTTAACTTATGGACAATCAGGAATGCGTTGATTCGGGCTTATCAAAGGGGAGTTATTGTCAGGATAGTGGTGGAAGATGATTCAAGGGACCGGCCGGAGATCCAGGAGCTAATTTCTGCTGGAATCCAGGTTATTTCAGATCAGGCTGAAGGATTGATGCATAATAAATTTATTGTCATTGACCGTACAGAAGTTTGGACTGGCTCGATGAATATGACCCTTAACGGCGCATATCGCCACCTTAATAATCTGGTCCGCATCCGTTCTGTCCTGGTGGCGGAAAATTACACAGCTGAGTTTGAAGAAATGTACCTGGAAGGGTTTTTTGGAGAGATAATCCTGGAAAACACACCCCATCCGGTGATTACTATTGACAGTATACAGATGGAAACTTACTTTTCACCGGACGATTCCACTGCTGAGCGGATTATCGAGCTGATACTGGAAGCAGAGCGATCAATTGATTTTATGTTTTATGCTTTCACGTCAGATCCAATCGCTGATGCGCTCATCTTTCAGGCAGACCAGGGTATTATTATCCGGGGTGTGGTTGATGCCTACCAGGAGAGTTCAGGATTGGGATCTGAATACGATAGATTGCGTGATCATAACCTGGAGGTTTTATTAGACGGGCATCCGGAAAAGATGCACCATAAAGTGATTATCCTGGATGAACGGATTGTGGTCACCGGTTCCTACAATCTCACCCGCAGCGCAGAAACAAAAAATGATGAGAACACGTTGGTAATTCACAGTGAGCAGGTCGCTGAGATTTATTTAAGAGAATTTGAATGGATTTTCAGTGAAGGGAAAATCCGCTGAACAAATTCGATAGGAGTGCAGTTTCTACTAGCATTGAACTCAAGTTGTCATGTATAATAAATAGACCTGATAAAAACTGATCGTTTTGTCTGAGGAAAGAAAAGATGGAAGACCTAAAATCCGGATCTATCCGGGAATGGAAACGGCTGGTTAATGAATTTCAAAAGAAAAGCGACAGGGCTGTAGCAATTCTAGGGACCACATATTTGAACACCCATCTTTCTCGGCTGCTTGAGTGTTTTATTGTTGATGACGAAAAGATTTCCAAGATGCTGCTGGGGGAAGAAAATCCGCTGGGTACTTTTGAAGCCAGAATCAAAGCAGCCTTTGGATTTGGTTTAATCAGCAGGACAGAGTATCATGACCTGGTCCTGATCTGGCACATACGGAACCGGTTTATTCGCGATATGGGGGAGGGTAACTTCGCGGAAATGGAAATTCGAAACCTCTGCAAAAGACTAAAAATCCCCGATGAGGTGATTTTGCGGGAGGAAAGCCCTTCACCCAGGCGCCTGTTTGTGTTCGGGACAGCGATTCTCGCTCAGCAGTTGATGTATCGGGCCAATGAAGCCAACGATGAGAAACGTGTTCTACGGGATAATTTTATCCTGGTAAATATTGAATGAAATCTGAGGCAACTAAATTTGAGATTTTAGGGGGATTTGTCATTTAAGTTCTCGGCAATGGGGGAAAGAGATGCCGATTATCTGGATAACCAGCTCCTTTTTTGCGGGAGTCATAGCAGCTGATGCCCTTTCCTGGGATATCTTTGCCTGGATTTTTTTTGGGGTTGGAGGCTGTTTGACCCTGAGCGGCCTTTTTTGGCTGAAATTTCCCGGTCACCAAAAATTGGCAAATGTACCAAAGGTCCTAATCCTCAGCCTGTTTTTAGCGTTTATCACCGGAGGTATCAGGTACCTTAGGGCATTGCCCGATTTCCAGAATCCAGGTTATCTAACAAATTATGCCGACAAGGATTCACAAGTAACTCTTACTGGCTTGATTATTGATTTTCCGGATACTCGAGATCAAGTGACTAATCTCCAGGTAAAAACTGAATATATTCAAACCACCAGGGATGGAGAGATTCTCATTGTCCATGGATTGCTGCTGGCGAAAATTCAAGCAGAAGAAAAGGTTCAGTACGGAGACCGGGTAGTCCTGACTGGATATCTGGAAACACCGCCGGAAGGAGAAGGGTTTTCGTATCGGGATTATCTGCAGCGCCAGGGAATTTATGTTTATCTGCCCAATGCCGAAGTTGAAATAGTGGAGTCCGGCCAGGGGAATATTCTGCTGGGTGGCATCTTTGGGCTGAAATCCAGAGCGATGGCTGTTTTATATCAACTCTGGCCTGATCCGGAAGCTTCCTTGCTGGCGGGAATCTTGTTGGGGATTGAAACCGGGATCCCTGATCATGTCCAGCAGGCATTCCGGGATACTGGGACTTCTCATATTATCGCCATTTCCGGGTTTAACATCACCATTGTGGCAGGATTATTTTCTCGATTTTTTAGCCGGCTGTTGAATCCCCGCCAGGGAGCTATTGCGGCTGTGCTCGGGATTGGGGTTTATACTCTGCTGGTGGGCGCAGATGCCGCAGTTGTCAGGGCAGCAGTGATGGGCGGATTGTCCATCTTTGCCCAGCAAATCGGACGGCGCCAGCACGGGTTAAATGCAGCTGCGCTGGCGAGCCTGATCATGATTTTGATGAATCCCCAACTTCCCTGGGATATCTCGTTCCAGCTTTCTCTTTCTGCAACTTTAGGATTGATCTTATATGCTGATCCATTTGCTCAAAAATTTTTAGAATTATCATCCAGGGTTCTGCCCTTGGAAACTGCTCAACGAATCACTCAACCGGTTAGTGAATACATTCTGTTTACTTTTGCAGCCCAGCTGGCAACCTTTCCGGTCATGTTATTCCATTTTCATTCCTTTTCCCTCAGCACCTTCCTGGCGAATCCAGCAATTCTTCCAGTACAGCCGCCTATTATGCTGGCAGGGGGATTGGCCTTAATTCTGGGATTGATCTGGTTCCCTTTGGGCAAGGTTGCTGCTCCGCTGGTTTATCCTTTTGTGCTCTACACAATTCGGATAGTTGAGTGGTTCAGCACCTTACCCTTCAGAACCTTTTATTCTGGAGAAGTGGGGAAAGGATGGGTGGTGTTGATTTACCTGGTTTTGGCAATTTTAACCTTTGGAGGAACCCTTTTAACCCGGATCAGCGCAGCCTTAACCCCATCGCTGATTGCAGCTGGCTTGGGTTTAGTCTTGATAGTAAGCTGGCGGGGGGTATTCAATGCTCCGGATGGAATGCTGCATATTTTCTTGCTGGATGTAGGGACCGGCAGCGCGTTATATGTCGTTTCTCCTTCAGGACAAAAAGTGCTGATTAATGGAGGTCCCAGCCCAAAACGCCTGTCCGATCACCTGGGACGCAGACAGCCTCCCTTCCGAAGAGAGCTGAATTATCTCCTGATTACCTCTCCTCTGGAACAGGACATCGATGCTCTCCCTGGAATTCTTTCCCGTTTTCCGCCGGATGAAGTGTTCTGGCTGGGTGCAGATTCTCTCTGCTGGGAAGCGGAAAACCTGAGAAATGAATTGGAGAAGAATAATATTCGGACAATCTACGGGGAACCCGGGCAGATTCTGGAATTGGGAGATGGTGCAAAAATCACCGTGCTTGCTGAAAGCCGTCGGGGAGGGACTCTCCTGGTTGAATATAAATACTTTCGAGCCATATTTCCTTTTGGAATCACGGAAGAATATCGGGAGGAAATGAGAATGGGGCGTGATTTGGGGGAGGTGACCCTGCTCTTGCTGGCAGATAACGGGTACCAGTCCAGCAACCCTTCCAAGTGGATCAGAAACCTGAATCCCCAGAGTTTTTTATTAAGCGTGGGGATAAAAGACAGTCAGGGGCTTCCGGACAGAGGGTTGATTGACCGGCTGGCGGGATATTCCTTACTGCGGACAGATCAGCATGGGTCGATTCAGATTACAACTGATGGGGTACAAATGTGGGTTCAGGTAGAAAAGCTGGATTGAATGTGATACAAATTAACTATGAAATGGATTTATCTCTCCCCTCATTTAGATGATGTTATTTACTCCTGCGGCGGATTAATTTGGGAACAAACCCTGGCTGGTGAGGCTGTTGAAATCTGGACTATTTGTGCTGCTGATCCTCCAGATGAACCACTATCGCCCTTTGCTGAGACCCTGCATCAAAATTGGGGTTTAGGGAAGAACGCAGTCCATGTCCGCAGAGAAGAAGATCGGAAGGCCAGTCAGGTTGTTGGAGCAGTCCCCCGTTATTTTTCATTTCTGGATTGCATCTATCGAAAATCAGACTCAGGTAACTATTATTATCTAAGTGATCAGGATCTGTTCGGTGGATTAGATCCGGGAGAGGCAAACTTAATTATTACGCTGACTGAAGAGTTGAAAGACCAGCTGCCTGCCGCTGCTCGGATAGTTGTCCCGCTTGGCATTGGAAATCATGTAGATCATGATTTAACCCGAAAAGCCGCCAGTAGATTGGGAAAACCTCTTTATTACTATGCAGATTATCCCTATGCCAGGGAAACTGAGGGAAAAGAAATCCTGAAATTTATGGGTGGGTCTGCAGAGTGGGAGGAGGAAATCTTCCTCATTTCTGAAAAGGGGAGTCAGGGCTGGCAAGAGGCTTCGCGTTCTTACCAATCCCAAACTCCGATTTTTTGGGAGAATGAGGAGGCATTAAAAGAAGAAATTTTGGCATATTCATCCTCTATGGGGGGTGTAAGATTGTGGAAAACAGCAGCAGCAGATTGATTTGAAAGGATGTTTTACTCCCTTGCAGGCTTAGATTGTCTATGATAGAATAACCGCACTTTTCACAGGGTAGGGCTTTTAAGGGCATAACAACTCTTATTAAAGCTCTTTTTCTATTAATAGACGATATCCCGGAAAAGAGGGTGAATACCTTATGGCACCATCATTATTAACCCAAGAGGGTTATGATAAACTAAAGACAGAACTTGATTACCTCCGATCGGAAAGAAGGCAGGAAGTCGCTGACCGGTTGAGAGAAGCACTGGATGGCAGTCCTCTCGGCGTGGATGCAGACGTGGAAGTTGAGGCGGCAAAAAATGCCCAGGCATTTGTAGAAGGCCGGATCCAATATCTGCAGAGTATTCTTGCGCAGGCTGAAATCGTTGATGACCTGTCAAAAACTGATGTGGTTCAGATAGGGACCAAAGTAACGATTGAAACAACTGAAAAAGAGAAGGAAACTTACATAGTTGTCGGTCGCGCGGAATCCGATATCGTGGAAGGGAAAATTTCCTACGAATCACCGTTAGGAAATGCGTTGATGGGACATGCTAAAGGGGATAAGGTGGATGTTCCTGCCCCGGGAGGGGTCTTCACGGTGAAAATCCTGAAAATTGGCTGAACCGTTTGATTTGAATTCTCCCCCGTGCGCTGAAACAACGCACGGGGTTTTTTTATCACAAGGAATTAATTATGGCAGATTATTCCAACCTGGAAAAAGTTCGTCTGGAAAAGCTTAACCAATTAAAAGACCTGGGTATTGATCCATATCCAAGGCGGACAAAACGGACCCATACAATTCAGGAAGCGGCTGAGGCTTTCCTGGCGATTGAAAAAGATCAGGATCATCAGCCAATCCAGGCAATCCTGACTGGCAGGATCCGGTCCGTGCGTCCGATGGGAAAAATCACTTTTGCCCACATCGAAGATGGCACGGGAAGAATTCAGCTCTTTTTTAGAGCCAATGATATCGGCGAAGATCAGGTAAATTTCTTTAAGGATCATTTTGATCTGGGGGATTTTATCCAGGCCGCCGGAAAAATTTTCCGCACCCGGTCGGGAGAGTTATCACTCTGGATCTCAGAATATGCCATGCTGGCAAAAGCAATCACGCCGCTTCCTGCAGCCAAAGATGAGATTGTGGAAGGCGAGGTTGTCCAGCACGCAACCCTAACAGATCCCGAAACCCGCTACCGGCAGCGTTATGCAGACCTGGCTGTGAACCGGGAGGTGAGAGAAGTATTTCGGATCCGGACAAAAACCATCCGGGCAATTCAACATTTTATGGACTCTAAAGGATTCCTGGAGGTTGAAACCCCGATCCTTCAGCCAATTTATGGCGGAGCAGCCGCGCAGCCGTTTATCACCCATCACAACCAACTTAAACAAGACCTCTACCTAAGAATTTCCTTTGAGCTGTACCTAAAACGATTATTGGTAGGCGGGTTTGAGAAGGTGTATGAAATCGGACGGGATTTCCGAAATGAAGGCGTTTCTTTTAAGCACAATCCTGAATTTACCCAGATGGAATTTTACTGGGCTTATGCTGATTATCAGGATGTAATGTCGCTAACGGAAGAAATGTATTCCTTTGTGGTTGAAGAAGTGTTGGGAACGAAATCTTTTATCTATTCAGGGCAGGAAATCCGATTGGACAAACCATGGCAGCGAGTAGATCTCAGGGAAGGCATTATTGATCAGACCGGGATTGATATTCATCAGCACGAAACCGCTGCAGATCTTGCCAAAGCAATGAAATCCCTGGACCTGGAGTTTAATCCTAAAGCTCCCCGAGGTAAACTTATCAGTGACCTTTTGGATCATTTCTTGGAACCTACTTTTATCCAGCCCACCTTTGTATATGATTATCCGAGAGAAATCTCCCCGCTGGCAAAGACCAAAGAAGAGGACCCCGGTACAGTAGAGCGGTTTGAAGGATTTATGGGTGGATTCGAGCTCTGCAACGCGTTTACAGAAATCAATGATCCACTGGATCAGGAGGAGCGCTTCCTGGAAATGGGCCGCTCCTATTCGGAAGCTGATGACGAACACCACCCGCTTGATGAAGATTATCTGCGGGCAATGCGCTACGGAATGCCTCCCAGTGGAGGTTTTGGGATGGGAGTAGATCGGTTGGTGATGCTGCTTACTGATCAACAAACAATCAGGGAAGTATTATTGTTCCCTCATTTGAGGGAGAGCGATAAGTAAGAAGAAGGACTGGGTTCCTCCGAGGAACCCAGTCCTTTTTTAATTAACTTAATGGCCACAGCAGGGGGAGCAGCAGGATTGTGATTAACATTGAGATCAATATCAGCGGGATCCCAACTCTTGCGTAATCTCGGAAGCGGTAATTGCCCGATCCCATCACCAGCGTGTTGACGGGTGATGCAACTGGTGAAGCATAAGCAGTGGATGCCGCAATAGCAACCAGCATCAGGAACGCCTGGGGCTGATATCCCAAACGGAGAGCCAGAGAGAGTGCAATGGGGGCGATCAGCACAGTTGTGGCTGTGTTGGATATCACCTGGGTAAATAGCGCGGTAATCAGGAACAAGGCTGCCAGGGTAGACAGTTCTCCAAATCCTCCCAATGTGGCTGCCATCCAATCTGTACCAACCTGCACCAGGCCAACTTTTTGTAAGGCTGTAGTCATCGGCAGCATACCCGCGATTAGGATAATGCTTTTCCAATCTACGCTGTTATAAGCGTCTTTCATATCCAGGCAGCTGGTGACTATCATTAAAAACGCGGCAATTAACGCAGTAGTGGAAAGCGGAAGCCAATTAGTGACTAAAAGGATTAACATCCCGATCAAAATTAAGGAAGAAAGGATCATTTTTGAGCGGTGTGGGGTACCTTTCAATGCTTCCGGTTGACCCATAACTATAAAGTCACGGCGCTGATCAATAAGCGCGCGGATATTTTTCCAGGGTCCCTGAACAAACAATGTGTCACCAAATTGGAGTTTCGTTTCTTTGAGAGATAAGCTTATATCAGCCCCGGAGCGGTTGATTCCTAATACCGTTAACTGGTATAAACTGCCGAATCGGGTTGATACGAGTGTTTTTCCTATCAATCGGGAGCGGGGCGGCAGTAAAATTTCAGCTACGCCTACTTCATTGTTGACCAATGCTTTCTGGTCTTCTGCTTCTGCAGGCTGCACACCGAGCTGGAGGGTTGCGGCAGCGTGGGTGATGTCATTGAGTTTTCCCTGACAGATTAAAATATCGTTCGGATAAATTACTGTATCGGGAGATAATTTGATACTTATTGAGTCATCTTCCACCAGGTTTAGAAGCTTATTTCCTGTCCTTGATCCGGAACCCATGATTTTCAGAACGGTTACTTCAAAAGCGTTTCGCAGATCGCTTTCTAAAAGGGTTTTTCCCACCAGGGGAGATTGGATTCGGACCCGCAGACGGTAAAGATCTTCGGGAAGTTTATAAACTTGAACTAATTCTTCCGGGGAATCCACTCGCTGCAGTTCCATCCTTGATTTATGGTCTGGGAGAAGCCAACGGCTGGTGAGCGCCAGGAAAAGGATCCCGGATATCAACAACGTTAATCCAATAGGAGTGAAATCAAAAAATTGAAAAGGGGAGTAGCCATTTTCCACCAGGAGATCGCTGACAACGATATTGGGAGGCGTCCCAATTAACGTCATTGCGCCGCCAAGCAGTGATCCAATAGAGAGCGGGATTAGTAATTTTGAAGGATTTATACCTTTTTTCCGGCTGATGCTGATGATTGCCGGCGCCATTACCGCTACTGTCCCGGTATCGCTGATAAAACCGGAGAGTAAAGCAACAGTACCCATGATCAGAACCAGCAGCCGGAATCTGCTCTCTCCAGCAAATTGAATGATCTTTTGGCTGATGGTTTCCGCCAGCCCGGTTTCCATCACAGCGCCTCCAACGATAAAGAGGGCGGCTACTGTGATTACAATCGGGCTGGAAAATCCTGAGAGGGCTTCATCAGGAGTGAGAATTCCGGTCAGCATTAAACCTATCACCACTCCCAGGGCAACCAGATCCACTTGCAGCCATTCGGTGATGAACAGCAGGATTGCTCCAGATAATAAACCGATGGTGATCCACATCTCAATAGTCATAATATTCTCGCATTGAAGTGAATCCAGCTCCTAACTTGTTTTAGTGTACCAAATCTTTTCCTGGAGATAAAGAATGTCCAGGATTTTAGATCTGGATAAATCTGGGGATAAACAAGGAATAGCTGTGGATAACCGGCTTGAATTGGGGATAAGCTGGGGATTACTGGAGGATAAATAACATACCGATGTGGAAAATGATGGCAATCAGCAGACTTCCTCCCCAGAGAATATAAGCCAGGATCCGGTTATCCTCGTTGCGGAAAAGGAACAAACCTAAAACAAGATTACCCAGATATGCCGTGGTATTGATGATTGGGAACAGGATCAGGCGCACACTCTCCAGAGGTTCGTGCGGTATACCTCCCGGTGTAAACCCAAGTGATACCCTCTCCCTGGAAGGGATGACCAGCAGCGTCCAAATCAGGAGGGTGATGTTTAAAATTGCCCCGGCCAGGAATATCCAGAGCAGAGATTTCCTGGCGGATATTTCACTCAGGATAAGAGCAGGACGGGTTGATTGAGTGGTCAGCAGGGATATTGATCCAAGTTCGGTGAGGGAATTGTACGAGAGAATAAAGTCTTCTACCAGGAGGGGTGAGATAGCGAAGTACCCTTCCTCGACAGCGATAATTACCAACCCTTTCTCCCTCGAGGCCATGAATTCAACTACAGGCCCCCGTAGAAAACGTCTGAATCCGATTACTGAACCAGGCCAACGGATCAGCGGGGGTTGAGGTGGAATTTCCAGATCTTCTGCCTTGTGGACCCATTTCACCTTGTCCATTGGTATTTTTTCCGATCTCCATCCCCACTGCAGTTGAATGCCCCCTCTCTCCAAGGAATAATGGGAGCGGTGCAGCGCATACAAACGATATATTAGAAAGGGAACCGTGATCAGGAAAAGCAGGATCAGGGCCAGGTACGGCAGCAGTTGAGGGGCAACCTGGACATTTGATGCGCCCCAGATGCTCCAAGCTCCTCCACCGGAAAAGAACAGGATCAACAAAAGGTGGACAATTGTGCCAGTCCGTTTAGGGGGGTAATATACTCTACTCTCCTCCATGATTATTAGTTATACCACACCGCTAAATGGCGATTCCTGCGCGACTTTTATGACCCGGATTCACGGGTTTGGGGCGGATTTCCCAGGAGTTGAGACTGCTCATTAATCAATATCGCAAATGGGCTGCTTATCCCAGTAAGAACCATTTTCGGGAGGAATGCAGGCAGTTCTCTGTGGTAAATATCAGTATCCAATCCTTGCACGAATTTTTTTTTAACATATAATTAATTTATTGGGGAAATTTTTTCTACTGGTTTCTATTTGAAAGTCTATTAAAGGAGGTTCTATCAGACAAGATTCTATCTGATCATTTATTATTTCTAATGCCTAAGGAGATAAACATGTATCGAAAGTATTTTCCAATTCTAGCAATTTTCATAATCTTGGCGCTTGCCCTTACTGCTTGTGGCAATGGTGAACCAGCGGAAGTTGTCTCGGTAGAAGAAGATATCCTCAGTCGAGTCCTGGACCGCGGCAAAGTTGTCTGTGGAGGCCGCACAGATTTAGCCGGGTTTGGTATGTTAGCTGAAGATGGAACAAATATGGGGTTTGATATTGACTTTTGCCGGGCCGTTGCTGCCGCAGTATTTGGTGATCCCGAGGCTGTTGAGGTAGTTCCTCTCACAGCAGCAGATCGGGGACCCGCTCTCCAGACCGCTGAAGTAGATATTTTATCCCGCAACGTTACCTGGACCGCAAGCCGTGATGCTCAGTGGGGGAATTTTACCACTGTCATGTTCTTTGACGGCCAGGGCTTTATGATCCGGAAGGATAGTGGCATTACATCCACAGCTGATTTTGACGGTGCAACTGTCTGTGTAACCAGCGGTACGACAACGGAACAGAACTTGTCAGATTTCTTCCGTCAGAATGGCATGGAATATGAAGCTGTGATCTTCGAAGAAACACCTGCAGTCTATAGTGCATATGAGGAAGGGCGCTGTAATATCACCACAAGTGATAAATCCCAATTAGCTTCTGTCCGAAGTGGTTTTGCGGACCCTGATGCTCACATCATCCTAGATATCACAATTTCCAAAGAACCTCTCACTCCGGCTGTTCCCCATGGAGATGATGCCTGGTTCGATATCGTCAAATTAGTTTCTTTTGCTTTGATCAATGCTGAGGAATTAGGCGTTACCCAGGCAAATGTTGAGGAAATGAAGGGCAGTGAAAATATCAATATCCTGCGTCTCTTGGGAAAAGAAGGAGACTGGGGTTATACTGATTTGGGCCTTTCGGCTGATGCATTAGCCAATGCCATAGCAGCAGTAGGAAACTATGGGGAGATTTATGACCGCTACATGGGTCCGAATGGAATCTCGTTCACACTCCCACGTGGTCCCAATAATCTCTGGAATAACGGAGGCCTAATTTACGCCCCGCCAGTTAAATAATGTTCTAGCTACCAATATTTAATGGAAAGGATGCGGCTTCAGCCGCATCCTTTTTATAAATGGAAGCAGGTGATGACTAACAATCAACTATCAATTTCTAGTAAAGAAAAGATCCCTTTTTATCGGGATGAACGTATCATCATGATTTTTGCTCAAGTCCTTTCTACTGTGACGATCATAGGTATTCTCATCTGGGCGATTATTAACTTCTTTGAGGCTGCTGAGGCACGAAATATGACGCTGACCTTTGGATTTCTTAAAGAAGCCGCTGGATTCCCTATCAGTAATCCCCCGATAGATTATGAACCCGGAATGTCTTATGCCCGTGCCTTCCAGGCTGGCCTAATAAATACTTTGCTCATATCTGGTATAGGCATTATTGCTGCGACGATTATTGGTACTTTGATCGCGTTAGCCCGACTCTCTTCCAACTGGTTATTAAGTCGTATAGCGCTGGTATTTATCGAATTTCACCGCAATATTCCTCTCCTGATATTGTTGTTTATCTGGTATTTTGTGGTCTTTGGAATGGTCCCACCGGTGACAGAAAGTCTCCAATGGCCAGGACCGATTTTTGTAAATAAGCGAGGAGTATATCTCACCTGGCCGCGTTTGACGGAGACAGGGAGCATATTTGTGGTTTTAATTTCAATTGGTATTATTGTTTCTTTAATCGTCTTTATCACGCTTCGCAAACGGCGGAAAATAACCGGAAAAGATACCTATTATATTCCCATTAGCCTTAGTCTTTTGATAATATCCTTCCTTGCCGGGTGGTTGCTTTCAGGTGGAACCCCTTTCCAGATTGATATCCCCTATTTAGTTGGATTTAATTATCAAGGTGGAATGCGGCTCACTCCTGAATTCGCGGGAATGTTCCTTAGCTTAAGTTTGTATACAGCAGCTTTTATCGCTGAAGTTGTCCGGGGGGGCATCCAGGCAGTTGATAGGGGTCAAATTGAAGCAGCACGGGCAGTTGGTCTCTCTCAAATTCAAGTTCTCAGCCTTGTGATCATGCCCCAAGCTCTGCGGATTATCATCCCTCCTATGATCAGTCAATATCTCAACCTGACCAAAAACTCCAGTCTAGCTCTGGCGATAGGTTTTCAAGAGTTTTTTGCTGTTGGAAAAATCGCCATCAATCAGGCTGGACGAGCTGTACCAGTCTTTGCCCTGATTATGCTTACATACCTTAGTCTAAGTTTATTAACCTCATTTGTCCTTAATATCTATAACCGCAGGATCCAATTTGTAACAAGGTAATCATGATTAACACAGAAATTGAACAAGAAGTAATTCAACCACCCTTGCCTCCTGGACTTATCAAGTGGATGAAGGAAAATCTTTTCAGCAGTATTTTTAATACTGTTTTGACAATCCTGCTGATCCCCCTCATCTTTTACTTATTATTTGCGGTTTTTAGATGGGCATTTTTCGCTGCTGAGTGGCGTGCTGTTACCCAATTTCCACTTTTGTTTGCAGTGGGTCAATATCCAAGAGATCAAATTTGGCGGGTAGGAATCATCCTCTCTGGATTATTCCTTTTCCTCGGTATTAGTTGGGGTAGATGGGGAGGATTACTAAAATCCATTTCTTTTACCGCTGGATTAATCATGCTTGTCACATCTCTTTTACCCGTCCAACATCCAGCACTTGATTTAAGTATGCGCCTCTATCTTGGATCGAATCTCCTGATCATTCTTCTGGGTTATCTCCTGGGGAGCAAAACAGCCATTAAGAATATACATATTTTTGTTGGCTGGTTACTTGTTCCTGTTTGCGGTATTGTTCTTTTAGCAGGGTTCGAGGCCAGTGAGTTAATACCGAATGTCTCCACTACCCTCTGGGGTGGATTATTAGTGACCATTCTACTTGCGGCAGGAGGAATACTGCTCTCTTTTCCCCTGGGAGTCGCCTTAGCCTTTGGACGTCGTTCTTCTCTACCCGTTGTGAGTGCCTTCTCAACAGTTTTTATCGAAGTCATCCGGGGTGTTCCGCTGGTGACGATTCTATTTATGTTTTCGATTATCCTGGCGTTATTCTTGCCGGTGGAATCCAGGATTGACCGTTTAGTAAGAGCCTTGATGGCGGTAACAGTTTTTAGTGCAGCTTATTCTGCGGAAAATGTCCGTGGAGGTCTGCAAGCTGTTCCCTTGGGGCAAATCGAAGCAGCCAAAGCACTTGGAATGGGGAACTTAAAAACGACGATATTTATTGTATTGCCTCAGGCATTACGAGCGGTGCTCCCAGCTATTGTGGGGCAGTTCATTTCCCTGTTTAAGGATACTACTTTAGTGGTTATCATTGGTATCAATGATTTTCTGGGCATTGGTCGCTCGATTATTAATTCTGATCCTGAGTTTGTTCAAATGCGGACTGAGGTTTACATTTTTATGGCCGTTGTCTATTGGATTTTTAGTTATCTGATGTCCCTTGCCAGCCGGCGTATGGAAGCTGCAATGGGAACGAGTAACAATATGTAGGAGACCACAATATGACAGAAGAACCGATCATTTATTGTAAGAATGTCCACAAATGGTATGATGATTTTCATGCTTTGCGCGGTATTGATATGGAAGTATTCCTGGGAGAAGTGATTGTAATCTTTGGACCATCTGGTTCTGGTAAATCAACCTTTATTCGTACCATCAATCGCTTGGAAGAACATCAGGAGGGTCAAATTTTCGTAGACGGTATTGAGCTTACGCATGATGTGCGGAATATTGAGCAAATCCGAATGGAAACGGGGATGGTTTTTCAACAGTTCAACTTATTCCCTCATCTTTCCGTGGTGCAAAATATCACTCTAGCTCCGATTTGGGTCCGCAAATGGCCTAAAAAGAAAGCTGAGGTAGTTGCCATGGAGCTCCTGGAACTTGTTGGAATCCCCGAGCAGGCTCTTAAATTCCCTGGAAATCTTTCCGGTGGACAACAGCAGCGGGTAGCCATTGCGCGAGCATTAGCTATGCAGCCTAAGATCATGCTCTTTGATGAACCAACGTCTGCTCTCGATCCAGAAATGATCAAGGAAGTACTTGACACCATGACTGATCTTGCTGAATCCGGTATGACCATGATTGTAGTTACTCACGAAATGGGTTTTGCCCGGGCAGTAGCAGATCGACTGTACTTTTTTGATGAAGGGCTTATTGTAGAAAGTGGTACGCCAGAGGAAATTTACAACAATCCTCAAGAAGAGCGTACAAAGTTATTCTTATCTCAAATCATACAACATTAAATTAGTTTCAATAGAAATCAAGCCAGCCCTCCCTCTGTTTTATTTGCGAGGGAGGTTTTGTTTGGGTACTAAGTTTTTATTGAGTTTGGGGTATCGCTTAGCGAATGATCAGGAAAAATCCAATGACAACTAAAAATCCATAGATGATTTTATCGAATTTTCCCTGGGGTATGATCTGGTTTACTTTTCCACCCAAAAGAACCGCTCCGATGATGATGGGCAAACTATATCCATAAAGGCGAATAACCTCTGAAGTCCACATACCCGCTAAACCATGAGTGACCAAGATGGCGAAACCCGTGGGAAGAAAATATCCCTGCAGGGTAGCCCGGAATTTTTCTGGATCCCAACGGCGCAATATGCCATAGACAACTACTGGAGGTCCGTTTGTGTTATATGCGCCACCCAATATTCCTGCAATGAGACCGGTAAAATAAGCCCATTTTTCATTAAGTAACCTGGGTAGATTAGGTACAAACAAGTTGTATGATCCAAATCCCATCAAGAGGATTCCCAAAAGGGATTTTACGAGTGGTTCTGGGGCTGCTTTCAAGAAATATATTCCGATTGGGATTCCGATCCAGGTTGAAATGACCAGGCGCCAGGCGGCTTTGATTTCTACTTTTCGCCATGATTTTAAGAGGATCGTGAAGGCGATTGTTGACGCACCCATCGCTACCAGAGGAGTTGCCACTTGCAAACCTACTACCATTGCCAGGAGAGGCATTGCGATTAATGCGTCACCAAACCCCAGAGCTGATCGAATAAATGTAGACAGGAAAAGAATTAACAGGACCAGTAAAGTTGTTGTTGAAAATTCCATGTCTCAAGGAAAAGAAAATAGTCTGGTTAATGATGAACTTGTTAATCCTACCATAAGAGTCCGATTATGAAGGCGTCAGGTATTTTGGGGAAAGCAGGCAAACCCAGTTTCCGCTGGTTTTCCCATTTTAATTGTAAGGTTATTTACCAGCGGCGTGAAAATCCTGACTGCTGCTGCATCTACGATTATGTCAGATTTGTTCATCCTGGTGAACAGGTTCGGATCAGCGTGCTCCAGGAAAAATATAATAGGTTGTTATCCACTGATCACAGAAAACAAATCAGGAAGTTATGCAGTAAAACCTGCCAGATAAAAAAATTCTGGTATGATGGATGAGAAATTGTTACAGAGGAACCTGATGAGTGAATTAGATGCCATAAAAAACACCAAAGAGGGACCGGTCACTGTTGATTCGATCAAAAAAGACTTGTTAAACCTTGGTGTATTAAAGGGCATGGTGCTGCTGGTTCATTCCTCACTTAGTTCTCTGGGTTGGGTAAGCGGCGGACCGGTGGGGGTTATTCTGGCTCTTGAGGAAGCACTCGGTCCGGAAGGCACACTGGTAATGCCCACGCATTCGGGGGATTTAACCGATCCTGAGAAATGGGAAAATCCGCCGGTACCTGAGGGATGGAAGGAAATTATCCGCCAAACCATGCCAGCCTTTGACCCTGACTTTACACCCACCCGCGGGATGGGAAGAATAGCGGAAACTTTCCGCAAGCAAGCCGGTGTGCTGCGGAGTGATCATCCCCATGTCTCGTTTGCCGCTAGAGGCAAACAGGCGGAGTTAATTACCAGTAGTCATGGGCTCCATTTTGGGTTGGGTGAGGATTCGCCATTAGCCAGGGTCTATGAACTGGAGGGTTGGATTTTGCTCCTGGGTGTGGGTCATGAATACAATACCAGCATTCACCTGGCAGAATTCCGGGCAGATTTTCCAGGCAAAAAAGAAATTCAGCAGGGAGCGCCCATTCTTCAGGATGGGGTTCGACGCTGGGTTAAGTTGAACGAACTGGATGAAAACAGCGAGGATTTTGAAGAAATTGGAAAAGCTTATCAGAAATCAGGTGGAAAGATCCTGCCCGGGCAAGTTGGAAACGCCCAGGTGGAATTGATTCCTCAGCAGGATCTGGTTGATTTTTCGGTTGAGTGGATGAGCGAAAACCGTAAGTAAGTTATTAAAAGCTTGGCTTGCAACCTGATTAGAATCTGTCCTGGATGGGAAATCGGCGCGTATAAAGTGGATCAGCGAGACTGTTGGATAATATTAGTTTAAAGGAAGGACAAGAATGGATTTCTTAGACTATGTCATTTTTGATAATTCAATTCAGAACTGGTTGATTGCCCTGGGGATCCTGGTGGGGGTATATTTGATATTGATCCTCATCAAACGGATCATAAATAATAGATTAATAAACCAGGTTAAAAGTTCAAAAACCGAGATAGATAATTTCATCATTCCGGTGCTGGATCAAACCCGCTGGTTTTCTTTCCTTGCTTTAGGTTTGTACCTTGGCATACTGGTATTGAATATACCAGCCGAAATTCGAGAAGGGTTGGTATTGGGAAATCAAGTGATCTTAACCCTGCAGCTGGGTTTCTGGGGTACAGGGTTAATCTCGTATTATGTCAACCGGAGTATTGCTAATAAGGTCAAAAAGGACCATGGCGAAGATGCGACCACTCTGGATGCCCTGGGATTAATCGGAAAAATCCTCTTGTGGGTTATTTTATCCCTGATCATCCTGGATAACTTAAATATAGAAATTAGCAGTCTGGTTGCCAGCCTGGGTATTGGCGGCATTGCGGTTGCCCTGGCGCTTCAAAATATCCTGGGTGATTTATTCGCTTCTCTCTCCATCACGCTGGATAAACCTTTTGTGATCGGTGACTTTGTAGAGGTAGATGATTTTGCAGGTGATGTAGTAGAAATCGGATTAAAGAGCACCCGGATCCGCAGCTTGTCTGGAGAGGAATTAATCTTTTCCAATACCGATTTGTTGAACAGCCGGATCAGGAACTACAAAAGATTAGAAAAGCGACGGATTTCATTTTCGATTGCTGTCACCTACGGAACATCGGTGGAGAATCTGAAAAAAATCCCGGGGATTGTAGAAGAAATCATATCTCCACTTGAATATGTCCAATTCGAACGGGCTCATTTTAAGTCCCTGGGGGATTATTCCCTGAATTTTGCGGTAGTCTACTATGTTCACGACCCGGAGTACAGTTCTTATTTAAATGCCCAGCAAACCATTAATCTGGAACTGTACCAGCGTTTTGAACTGGAAGGTATCGAATTTGCCTACCCAACCCAAACGGTGATCGTTGAACAGTAAGGTGGTTGGGCATGATCTTTTTATTATCCCCCTGGTGGAAAGCTGAGGGGAAGGATCAAATCTCTGCGATCAGGTTCCCAATAGTGGTGATTACCTGACAGTCTGCGTCAGGGAAGGTATTCCGGGGGTCATATAGGATGGGATAGATCCCGATTGTCCGGGCACCCAGGACATCCGTATAGTAATTATCCCCGATATAGGCAGTTGACTCGGGGCTGCTCTCTGCCAGATAAAGCGCGTGTTCAAATATGCCTGGATCGGGCTTCCAGGAATTGATTTCTCCTGCTGAAAAGGAAAAATCAAAATAGGACAAAAATCCCAATTCATTGATTTCTTCCTCAATCGAGCTCGATCGGTTGGATACCAATCCCATAACGTAACCCTTTCCACGGAGAGTCTTTAAGGTGGGTCGAACATCATCAGGCACCAGCTTTTCCGGTTGGTGCCTTTCTACCAGTTCAGGCTGCAGAATAGGAGCTAAATCAGTAGCCTGAAGCTCGGTCAAGCCTGCAGCCCATAATTTTCGTTTTAGATAGTGGATCCAGAAATCATCAGTTAACTCACCATACATCTCCAGATCCTGAGCGACCTCGTCTGAATTTGCCCAATATTGATAAATGAATTGCAACGTATCTCTGTGAGCGGTTGCCATTAAAGGAATTTGATGTTCATCCAGGACGGTGAACAAAATATCCAGAGAAGTTGGGTACTGGTGGGTTAATGTACCATCCAGGTCAAATAGGAGGGTAGTAATATGGAGGGGGATGGTCATGTTTTGTATCAGTAAATTCAGCTAATATTCCGGCCAACAGCTTTTGACCGTGCTATTACAGAGAATTACAATATAATATATACGATTATACAATACCATTGACGCATTAATTCAATTCAGATTTCATTCTTATCAGAGAAAGCTTACGACCAGGATGTCTGAAAGACTCTATCCATGAGCTCTCCAATTCAAAAACAAAAGCGTCTGCAAATAATATTTATGATCATAATCGGAGCAACCCTTCCCTGTTATGGATTAGGGTATGCTTTTGTGAAGATCAAACAGAGGAATGAACCTCAAAGTACCGTGCAGTCCACCCGGACCCCTACCTATACGCCTACTCCGGTTATTACCTCTACACCTGGAAGGATTATCCCTACGAGATATCCCACTTTCACACCAACATTGACATCAACTATCACTCCTACAAGAACGCCGTCTCCTATCCCCTCAGACACACCCACCCCGAGCTGGACACCGGAGCCAACCGAAACAGATACCCCAACGGCAACCGCAACAGTGACTGAGCTACCTACGGACACCTCTGAACCGTCATCAACTCCACCAACTCCATAATAACTTTTATTCGTAAAGTTTTCTTTTCTTATTTATCTAAGGTATTATTTTGAACTTTATTGATCAAAGGGCAATGGTTGCAGGTTGTTAGGGGTTGAAACGGTTCCCTTGATCAGCTTCATTAAATCTGTATTAGATGAGTTCCCCCTGGGAAAAACTGTGGTTTAATGGGGTTTCTTTGAAAGAGAAGGAAAATATGATGGAAAAGATTGGAAAAAATAGTCAACGATCGATTTTTATGAAGCTCATCCTGGGATTTGGTATCCTGGTTTTGCTTATGATCGGGATAACCTCCTGTAATTTCCCGGATATTCAGGGCTTGCTTTCCCCTAACTCTCCTACGGAAATTCCCAGTGTGTCCCTGGCATCACCTACCCCAAATCCCTCGGCTACACCCAACGTCCCGGTTCTGGGATCCGAGGCCCTGATTCTCTGGGTTCCACCGCAGTTCGATCCTGAAGACGGATCTCCTGCCAGTAATTTGTTTTTATCCCGGCTGGATGAATTTAGCTCACGAAGATCGCAAACTAACATTCAGGTCCGGGTAAAGGATCTTTCTGGTGAATACGGTCTGTTGGAGTCTCTCCGCACAATCCGGGCTGCAGCTCCCATTATCATGCCGGATTTGATTGCCTTACCGCGTCCATTGATGGAACAGGCGTTTAAGGAGGGGTTGATTTTACCCCTGGATGGAATTACCGAAGTGATGAATGAAAGTGATTGGTTCAGCTATGCCCTAGATTTGGCTCAGGTGGGAGACCAAACCGCAGGAATTCCCTTTGCTGGAGATGTAATGGTCCTGGCTTATAAAAATGATACTGAAGATCCCCCGCCGCCGGATTGGGATTCTGTTCTTGCTGTCCAAAAAGCGCTGGCTTTCCCGGCCTCAGATCCCCAGGCGCTGGTTACCCTGGCTTTGTATCAAAGCCTGGAAGGTGAGCTGGTAGATACCAGCGGGGATCTCATAATTGGGGAAGAATCATTGTTGGAAGTTCTGACTTATTACCAACAGGCACAGGCTGCCAATGTGATGCCCTACTGGCTGACCCAATTTGAAACCGATCAGCAAGCCTGGCAATCTTACAAGGAGCGCCAATCTACCCTGGCTGTCACCTGGAGTTCAACCTTTCTTGGTTCGGATTCTCCCAATACTACTCTGGCTGCCTTGCCGACTAAAGACAGCAAACCATTTACTTATGCCAGCGGCTGGGTTTGGTGTCTGATTCCGTCTAATGCCGAGACAGAACAGGTAGCAGTGGAGTTAGCAGAATTTATCACTGCTGAGATTTATTTGTCCACCTGGTCTCTTGAGAGTGGGTATCTTCCCACCAGACCATCCGGGATGGATAGCTGGTCAGAAGAATCTTTTTACTCCACGCTGCAGAAGCTGCTGCCTTCGGCTGTCCTGATTCCGGATATCCATTTGCTGGATGAGTTGGGACCGGAGGTACGGGACGCGGTTGTAGCTGTACTGAAGGATCAAGCTGAACCAA
>JBARSJ010000313.1:0-1921 GCA_049644685.1 Anaerolineales bacterium | reverse complement strand
GGGAGCATAAACCGAGTACAGTCCTATCAAGGCTGGCTTCATCCGCCGGTCTTTAGCCATGAGAGAGGCTTCTATGAAAGGCCCGTTATATTGTCTATCGAAAACACCGATTCAAATGCAAGAATGCTGATATCCATGGACGACTCACTACCGGATGTTCCAGTTTCATCGTTGTTTTCACTTCAAGTTGCCGAAACGCTTACTATTCGTGTCTCTGTAGAGCAGGATGGTTACAAATCGCCCGAGATTGCAACTCACTCCTATTTGTTTGTTACCGATGTCATTTCCTCTTCAGTCATGAACAAGGAAATTACCGGGGACTCAAGGTACATCAGCAGAATGCGCAAGGGTCTTCTGGACTTGCCCACTTTTATCGTCTCGGTACCTGAGATTCCTGACGATTATATAGAACGTGAGGCTTCTTTGGAGATATTGTGGCCTGATGGTGCGGACGCGATTCAACTCAACTGTGGTTTTGCACGTTACGGGGGCGCCTGGACCAACTTTGCAAAGAAAAATTACAAGTTGAAGTTCCGCAAGATTTATGGCCCCGGAAAACTCAGAGCACCGTTGTTCGATGGCTTCGATCACGGCATACCTGCTGTAGACGAGTTTGATACCCTAGAACTTCGCGGCGGCTCACACGATATGAACGCTCGCGGTTTCTATATGGCCCCCTGTTTTGTGGAAGATTCCATGCTGGATATGGAAAGTCTGAATCCGCACGGCCGTTTTGTACATCTCTACATCAATAGTACCTATTGGGGCCAGTTCTATCTGAGAGAGCGTCTCGATGACAATTTCCTTGCTTCCTACCTCAAAGGCGGGACTCAGGATTATTTTAACGTCAGAGGCAACGACAATGTGGGCGACAGGTTTATTCCCGGAACACCCGATCCGATGCACCGGCACGTGTGGGATGACATAAGAGCCATGAGAAGCTCATACAAGGATATAAGCGCCTATGTAGATGTGCCCAACCTGATTGACTTTATGCTGTTATGGTTCTATGGCAATAGCGAGACTGAGTACCGCTGTGCCGGACCGGTGAATCCCGGGCCGGACTTCACAACGGGTTTCAAATTCTGGATAGCAGACTCAGACGGATTCCTCAGGACCGGTGCCATGGGCCGAAACAGGACATCCAATGATGGACCGTCTGATATGTTTGGCATGCTGGTGACAGAGGGAGAACCAGACTTTATGTCCCTGCTGGAAAATCGTATCAGTATGCATTTATCGCCGGGTGGAGCGCTTAGCCCGGAAAGCAATACCGCCCGTTTGGCCATGCGAATGGCAGAGATACAGGATAGCCTGATTGCCGAGTGCGCACGCTGGGATTATCAAACACCGGATAGTTGGATCGCTGCTGCCGAGAATATTTACAACAACCTGTTCTCTGACCGTACGAGTCAGTTACTGGGCTACCTGCGAGCAAGAGGTTGGTACACTATGCTGGATCCGCCTGGATTCAATCAAGCCGGCGGTAATGTAGATTATGGTTTCAAGCTCACGATGAGCGCAAACGCCGGAACAATTTACTATACTCTCAACGGAGGCGATCCGCGTCTTGAGAACGGAGATGTTTCACCTGATGCAATGATTTATACCCCGTCCGGTTCTAGAGAAACGCTAATTGCCCCCGGCTCAACGTGGCGATATTGGGATAAGGGAATTTTTCCTGCAGATACATGGCATACTATTAGCTTCGACGACATGCAGTGGCCAGTAGGGTCTGCTCAACTTGGCTATGGCGACGGTGATGAGGCGACTACAATCAGTTTTGGCCGAAATTCGCAAACCAAGCATCTTGCCTACTATTTCCGCCGGTTGTTTACAGTTACTGATCTGCCTGACATCGACAGTTTTGATATAGAGCTGGTAAGAGACGATGGTGCTGTTGTCTATCTCAATGGTGCTG
>JBARSJ010000312.1:0-27940 GCA_049644685.1 Anaerolineales bacterium | reverse complement strand
GGCCAGGATTCGAACCTGGGACCTCCGGGTTATGAGCCCGACGAGCTGCCACTGCTCTACCCCGCGTTAATTGTAGGTTGCCGATTATAGCATGGGGGTATATCTCAGTCAAGGTTTGGTGTTAAAGAACAGATCCCACCAGATCCGAAACATGTTTTGCGGCTGCTGGGTGACTGTCGGAATCAAGGTTGGCAAGACCTGCGTACCCTCCATCGGCACCACCGCAATCCGGTGGTCACCCTCCCGGATCCAGCGGCGGTTTTCATAAGCCCATTCCTCGACGGCGGCATCTGAATCTGCTCTCGCCATCTCAGTGGCAAGAGCGCGGGTTGTGGCTGTCAGTGCAACCATTGTCTCCTGAGCCTGTTCAAATTCATTAGTAAGGCGGTTCAAATCAGAAATTCTGCTGCCGAATATTGTCATCCACACGATCAGCACTAGCAGGAATCCTAGCAGAAAAATCGTTTTGCCCTTTTTCAGATCCATAACTCTATCTTATCCCACAACTTCTGCCTTCGCAATCATTTACCCTTCTCCCCAAAAGCATATATTAAAAAGTCTCTAACCTGATGTTAGAGACTGGTTCTGTGCCGAAGGTGGGAGTCGAACCCACATGGGAGTAAATCCCACTACGCCCTGAACGTAGCGCGTCTGCCTATTCCGCCACTTCGGCAAAACAAATCCTCTTGCAGGCGCAATTTTACCCCGATTTAGCATTTTGTCAACCATCCGACTTCTTTCTCAATTCTTGCCCAAATATTGACACTCGACAAGTTCCTTGCTGAATATTTTCCTCATCTGGAACCCGTGCTATAATTCAGGCAGGTGCCGCTTATGATCATGCTTCAAGCTGAAATTAATCCAACCAGTATACCGATAACCTATTTGGGATATTCCCTGCTTATCATCCTGATAACTTCAATATCCCTGGTAAAGGTTTATCAGAAATGGCAGCAGGGCAGATTTCCCCAGGGTTTCCGTATGGTCCAGGGGCTGACTGGATTAACCTTGCTGCGGATATTGGTTTTCCTGTTCACCTATTTCTCCTGGCGGGTGGAACCGGCTTTTACCCATTCCCTCCTGGTGGTGGACCAGGCTGCCCATCTTCTGGGGTTAATCTTGATCATCTGGCTGTGGGCATTTCCAGAACCCAGCCGTGCAATAGATATCACGGCAGTTGTTTTGTCAGTTCTTATAACCTTCTTTGTTATCCTGCAAACAATTTTTCTCCCCTCACTTCTAGAAGGATTTTTGGGAACTTTTCCCTTCTGGCAGATTTTTTCCATCCTGCTGCTTGTTTTCGGGTGCGGATTGATTTTCATCCGCAAACCAAACTATTGGGTATACGGGCTTATTATGGGAGGAATCCTGTTTATTGGATCCCTTTTATCCCTGTTGATTTTGAATTCGGAATATTTACATCTGGTTCAGCTGACAGCATATCCGCTGCTGCTGATATTAGGAGAGCGTTTTCCCATCGGGGAAAAACCCTCCCCTGACCAAAAACAGGAAAATGGTGACCTCCAACGACAACGAGTTAGCGTAGATTACCAAACCCTGGATATGATCCAGAAATTATTTAATGAAAAAGACCCGACCGGAATCCTGTATAAAATCGCTCAAACAACATGTTATCTGATTCTTTCTGACCTGGCTTTGGTTATTGATACTCCCGATAAACATGGAAAAACCCGTATCATTGCTGGATATGATTTAATCCGCGAGGAACCTCTGCAGGCGATTACCCTGGAAAGCAAAAACATCCCCTTGCTCACCAATTATATCCAGCGGGGAAAAATGCTGCATATTCCTGCCAGCAGCACATCCCGTGATTTATCCCACCTGTCCAAGATGCTCCAGCTGTCCAAGCCAGGACACTTATTAGCTACACCAGTCCATGTTCCCAGCGCAAACAAAACCATCGGGGTGGTCCTGTTCTCTCCCTTTTCAAATCGTCCCTGGACCAAAGAGGATCAGGACTATTTAGGGCTGCTGGCCAAGTTTTACGAGTCTGCCTTCAATTACCACCTGGCGGCCCAAAAAGAAGAACCTGACAGCGTAAAAAATACTATCCGGGATCTTTCATCCAGACTAACTCAATTGACCCAGGATAAACAAAGCTTGAAAGAAGAAATGGCGAGGCAGTCCAAAGAACACCAGAATCTGTTATTAGACCAGGATTCCCTGACTACCAAGTATGATCAATTGAAATTCAGTGACAATACCCTTCAGCGCCATCTCTCCATGCTGGTTGACCTGTCAAAAAAGGAATCTACAGAGGCTTTACGGAAGTATATCTCTGTAATCGAAAAGGAAATCCGGGCTGCCAGGGATGAGGTGGAACCCGAGAAACCAGTGGAAGACGACTCTCAAGATCAGGCAGCAGAACCCCTGCCGAAAGATCCAGACAGCAAACGATCTGCCAACCTTGAAGAGGCTGTTCAAACTTGTCTGGAGGATATGGATAAACAGATCAAGAAAAAGAAAATTAAAACCAAACTTGATTTACCAGATGATCCTCCATCTTTAACAATGAATCATGCCTTATTCCAGGAAATCTTGTCTTTCCTGGTGTCCAATGCTGTGGAGGAAACTAAATCCGAAGGTGAAATCAACATCCGGACTCAGGTCTACGAGGAGGACCAGACCCAGCATTTTGCACATATAAAAATTACCGATCAGGGTAATGGGTACTTCCCGGATGAAATTGCAGCTGTGTTAAATGATAATTTAACTGCAGATCAGCAGGAAGAATTGAGCCAGGTGATGACTAATCTTTATGTCACCAAGAACCTGGTAGAAAACGAAGGCGGGAGAATGTGGGTCGAAAGCAAACCGGGGGATGGAACTATAGTAAGTTTGCTGCTAGCTTTCCAATCAGAAGAAAATTTTACCGACAAAGGTTAATCTGGTACAGAACTTGCTACTGTACTCCTTAGGCAAGGAATTATCTGCTCCTTTTCTGTTTACTGGGTGGAAGTTGACCCAGAAAAGCAGGTGAAAGGAACTGTCTGGGGTTAATGAACCCCATAACACAAGGCGTATCATCCAGGGAACAGCCAGGTTATGTTTAATAATAAACGGATTTTCATTCTGATTATAGGCATCACTCTGTTAGCCTTGGTGATTTTTGTGCCTGTATTCGGGAGAAACCTGACCAATTCCTCTGTTCCGAAAACAAGGGTAGCTATACTTGATGTCCCCCCAGGATCTACACCAACCGCTACTGCCTTTCAACCCCTAGCTTCCACAGAAACCTATATTCCGACAGAGTACCCAACGTCCACACCAACGACCACGCCTAAACCGGACAGGATTAAACCTGCCAGCAATACCAAGGGAGTGGATCCTATTCCCCAACCAGATGGACAGATTAACATCGTTCTCCTGGGATCTGACCAGAAATATAAGGGATACATAGGAAGGACAGATACCATCATCCTGGTAACTGTCAATACCAAGGAAGACACAATCAGTGTCACCTCCTTCCCCAGGGATCTTTATATTTATATTCCCAATTGGACCTCCCAGCGGATCAACACTGCCTTTTCTCATGGGGGATTTTCAAGTTTGCAGAAAACATTCCTGCATAACTTCGGGTTCAAACCGGATTATTATATTCTGATCAACCTTCAGGCATTTGAATACATCATCAACAATCTAGGCGGGATTTATGTGAATGTGCCGCAAACGATTTGTGACAACAATTGGAATCACGGATCATTCCATTGTGTGTATCCGGGAAACCAGCACTTCTATGGTAAAGAAGCGCTTTGGTACGTCAGGTCGCGGAAGACAACCAATGATTTTAGCCGCAATATCCGTCAGCAGCTGGTTTTAAATGGCATCTTGGATAGATTTTTTGCTCTAGATACAATAAGCAAAATTCCGAAATTATATAACACCTATGTTAACAATGTGACTACCAACCTTGACCTGGGAACTATCATCTCTCTGGCTCCAACTGCCGCAAAACTATCTGATAAAACTCGCATCAAACAGTATTTCATTAATCAGGATTCAGTTAGTTCCTGGATGAGTCCAGGAGGAGCGCAAGTACTTCTTCCAAGATACAAGGCTATCCGCAGGATCCTGGAGAATGCGCTGAACTCCCCCTAACCTGAAACGAAACATAATGATTGCAGGGACAGAATACTGAAGCAAGCACTGAGATATAAATCTATTTTACAGAATAATATTTATCCTGAGATTTTGTGAGGAAGACCTATGTTAACCGGAAAAGGAATGTTCATCTGGAAAATCCAGTATTGTCATAACGGCAATATCAATGAAATCATTGACAAGGCTGTCAAAGCAAACTACAGCCACGTTCTGATAAAAATCGCCAACGGGATATACAGCTATAACTACGATTGGGAGAAAAAGATTGATCTGGTTCCCCCTTTGGTTCAGGCTTTAAAAAGTAACGGAATCCAAGCCTGGGGCTGGCATTATCTCTTCGGTGACCAACCTGGGATGGAAGCCCAGAAAGCTATCAGCCGCATCCGGGAATTGGGTGTGGATGGATATGTGCTGGATGCGGAAGGTCACTATAAAGGAAAATACATCGCCGCGAACACATTTATGAGTCAGCTTAGAGAGGAGATTAATGACATTCCCGTCGCACTGAGTTCTTACCGCTATCCCTCTTATCATCCCCAGCTTCCCTGGGACCAATTCTTAAAAAAGTGTGATCTAAACATGCCCCAGGTGTACTGGATTCAGGCCCATAACCCCGGCGCGCAGCTTAAGCGAAGTGTGGCCGAATTTCAGAACCTCACCTATACACCTCCCATTGTTCCAACTGGGGCTGCTTTTACCGAGTGGGGTTGGACTCCCACAGCCTCTGAAATAAATGAGTTCATGCAAAAAGCCAAGGAGCTGAATTTATCTGGGGTAAATTTTTGGGAATGGAGCAATATGCATCAAGCTCTGCCGGAAGAGATTTGGCAGACCATCAGGGACTTTGAATGGGATAAAGATCCTCAACCTCCGGACGACATCGCCGAACTGCTCATCCAGGAGTTAAATTCCCACAACCCCGACCGGGTCCAGGCGCTTTATCAGGACCAAGCAGTTCATATCACCAGTGAAAGAACAGCGCAGGGGAAGGAAGCTATCAAAAGCTGGTATGCCACCTTGTTCAGCGATCTTTTGCCGGATGCGGTTTTTAATTTAGCAAGCTTTACTGGTACCGGCAATATCCGCCATATCAGCTGGACAGCAAATTCATCGGTGGGTAATGTTCAGAATGGCAGCGATACCATTGGCTTGAGTGACGGAAAGATTGCCTATCACTTCTCAGAATTCGCCGTAACCAAATAACCCGAGGGGATTTGGTTTTTATTTTTCAGAAACCGGGCGAACCATCTCCCAGGGGATAGTAAGCAGGGTCACTCGGTCTTCCTCTCGCATCTCCACAACATCTTTTCCTTTTTGCGCAACTCTGGTTTGGAGGGGGGCATCATCCAACCGGGTGGACTTTGGTGCAAATTCCTTCAGATGCACAGTCACTCGCATGGTTCCCTTACCTGCTGTCATCCCTGCCAGCGAATCTTCTGGGGGGAATTTCCAGGCAATCACACCTTTACCATACCTCCCCTGAATTGGGAAATCATCTTGTTTTACTCGTTTTGCCCTACCTGAGGCAGTCAGGAAAAAGAGCTCTCCTTTCTTTGGCAGAATTTCCATGCCGACAATTCGATCCTCTTTACCAAGTTTCATACCGTTTACACCAGCAGCCACCAATCCCATCGGACGCACATCTTCTTCACTGAACCTGATTGCCATACCTTGGCTGGTTGCCAGGAAGATATCTTTTTTACCATCACTTAAGCGGATGGATACCAGCCTATCATCATCATTCACTTTCACCAGCGTAAAGAGCTGCGCGGAAGGACCGGGCAATTCGCTGATTTCGCTTTTTTTCAACATACTCTGTTCGGTGACAGTGACTACATGCCAACTTTCATCTCGACTTTCTTTGGGAGGTACTCCAAATACGGAACCCAACTGTTCATCCTCTTTAAAGGGGGACAATTTGGAAAAATGTGTGCCCTGGGATGGTTTTTCCACTTCCGGAACAGTATGGGCAGGGATCGCAGCCGCTTCACCGCTCTCTGAAACCAGATACAGCGTATCCCTGGTATTCACCCTGACCAACCAGTTGGGCACATCCCACCCGCTGGGGCGGGGAGGATCATCTCCCGGTGTTCTGGAAATCAACCCATCTCGGTTGATCATCACCCAAACATTTTCAGACGGGGTGAGCTGGGTAAGCTGCATGGGAGCCGCATCCACTCCTCCCTCCACCATTGCGATTTGAGTTCTTCGAGCATCGGCATACTTTTCCTTAGTTTCCTGGAGGGAATGGGCAATCACTTCACGCATCTTCTTAGGAGATTTTATTAAACCGGTAAGATCTTTGATTTGTTTTTTTACCTGCTTATATTCATCCTCAATTTTTTTCCGCTCTAACCCCGCCAAGCGCCGCAGCGGCATATCCAGGATGGCCTGGGCTTGAATCCCGGTCAGTGAAAATTCCCGCATCAGGTTATTGCGGGCAGTCTGGGCTGAGCGGGATTTCCGGATAGTATCAATCACGGCATCCAGGTTATCCAGAGCTACTGAGATTCCTTCCAGGACATGTTCCCGGGCTTTGGCTTCATTCAAATCATGTTGACTTCTGCGTTTGATAATGTTCAATCTGTGATCAATAAACACCTGTAAAGCGCCTTTCAGGCTCAATAATTTTGGCTCATCATCCACCAGCGCCAACATTATGATACTGAAAGTATTCTCCAATGTAGTGCGTTTAAAGAGGGCTTCCAGCACTTCTTCCGGCTGGGCTGATTTCATCAGCTCGATCACAATCCGCATGCCCTGGCGGTCAGATTCATCTCTTAAATCCGCAATACCTTCCAGATCCTCATCACGCACCAGCTTGGCAATTCGTTCCAATACAGTCACTTTTTTGGTCATGTATGGAATCTCGGTGATCACTATCCGGTGCCGTCCCCGGGACATTTCTTCTACGATAGCCTTAGCGCGGACGCGGACTTTGCCACGGCCTGCGCCATAGGCGCTCTTGAGTCCGCTCCGGCGCTGGTCTTCGATAATCACTCCCCCGGTAGGGAAATCTGGACCTTTAATAAATTCGGTTAACTCCTCAACAGTGATCTTATCTAAGGATTTCCAGTTCTGGAGCATATAATCCAGGGCATCAACTACCTCCCCCAGGTTGTGGGGCGGGATACTGGTTGACATGCCGACAGCAATGCCGGTAACGCCATTCACCAATAAATTTGGGAAAGCGGATGGAAGCACGCTGGGTTCCTGCAGAGTACCATCAAAATTATCCCGGAAAACTACCGTTTCCTTTTCAAGATCTTCGAGCATCAGACTCGCCGGTGAAGCCATCCGGGCTTCGGTATAACGCATAGCTGCCGGGGAATCCCCGTCAATCGATCCATAGTTGCCCTGTCCGTCTACCAGCGGATAACGCATGGAGAAATCCTGCGCCATGCGAGCCATTGATTCATACACTGCCATATCACCATGAGGATGATATTTACCCAGCACTTCACCCACGATACGGGCAGATTTCTTATGAGTTGAATCTGGACCCATATTCATGGCATGCATGGCATACAGGATTCGGCGGTGAACTGGCTTCAATCCATCCCGGGCATCTGGAAGCGCGCGGGAGACAATTACGCTCATCGCGTAATCCAGATAGGCCTGCTGCATTTCATCTTCAATATCTATAGGCCGAATAAGACCAATATCCATAGTTCCTCCAACTACAACACAACACGGAATACGATGTCTGCGGTATTTTCTCCACGTTTCGTATTCCGTAGTTTTTCCACATTAAAAGTATTTTGGGAATTTATCGTTGAGCATTATAACATGAAAACCACGTTCGCCTTTGAACTTACTCCAAAAGGGGAGAGTTTATCACAGGAAATGGTATCCTCCAAGGATACCATTTCCTGCATCTTAAATAAAAAACCAGCGGATAAATTATCCGCTGGTTTATCTTTTTATCTAATTCGGGCAGTTCATTCAGCTGTAATTTTTTCTTCTACCGGTGTTTCTTCATCCTGGACTTCATCATCGGCACCTTCCAGGTTGGACTCCGCTTCAATTGCATCCGGGTCTGTCTCGCCTTCTAGCTCTATCTCTTTGAGAGAAATTGGACCTCCCCTAAAACCCGTTCCGGCGGGAATCAACTTGCCAATGATCACGTTTTCCTTCAAACCGAACAAAGGATCTTCATCCCGGTTGACAGCTGCCTGAGTAAGAATCTTAATGGTGTGCTGGAAGGAAGCTGCTGACAGGAAGGAATCCGTATTCAGCGCTGCTTTGGTAATACCCAGCAATTCATCATTGTATTTCAATGGACGCTTGCCTTCCTGAAGCAATTCTTCATTTTCCTTCATAATAGCAATCCGGTTGCTCAATTCCCTCGGTAGGGTTTCCGAGTCACCGGAGTCCGTTACGTTCACCCGGGACATCATCTTGCCGATCACAATCTCAAAGTGTTTATCATGAATAGCCTGCCCCTGGGATCGGTAAACCTTTTGAACTTCCGTGAGCATATACTGTTGACAGGCATGACGGCCGCTGATGCGCAAAATATCATGGGTGTTTAAAGATCCCTCGGTAAGGCGCTGGGCAGGTTCCACCTTCTCGCCTTCTTCTACCGCCAGTCTGGCGTTACTCGGGATTTCATAATACTTCTCATCTTTGACTTCGTAAGAAACGATGATGGTTCTGCCTTCAATACGGACTCGACCTCCATTCTTGGCTAGCAGCTGGTTATCGGCATCTAAAGAAGCAAGTATATCTCCTTCTTCTACCTTGTCTTCGTCTTTAACTCTCTTTCTCCAGCGTTTTTTAAGGTCATAGGAATCGCTGACCATTTCGCTATGTGTTACCCGAACTACCCTCATGTCGCTGTAGCGGTCTGATTTCTCAATGCTTACCTTTCCGGCAATTTCCGTCAGAACTGCTTCGCCTTTAGGAGATTTACGAGCTTCAAACAGCTCTTCCACTCTGGGCAAACCGGTTGTAATATCACTGGCTGCTGCTACACCTCCGGTATGGAAAGTTCGCAGTGTAAGCTGGGTTCCAGGCTCACCAATCGATTGAGCTGCAACAATACCAACCGTTGCTCCTAACCTAACCGGTTCACCGCGCCCCAGATCCAGACCATAACACTTTGCACATAATCCATACTCAAGTTGGCAAGTCAGCGGGGAGTATACTCGAACACTTTCCACGTTGGATTTTTGGATTTTCCGGGCAATTTCCCGGGTGACAAGGGTGCCTTTTTCAACCAGGATTTCTCCGGTTTCTTCATCCACAACATGATCTGCCAGAACACGGCTGAAAACCCGATCATGAAGAGTCTGCCCCGCGATATCATCGGAGCGTTCCAATACAATGGCGTTCTCGGTTTCACAGTCAAGTGCGTTAATAATTGCGTCCTGACAGACATCCACCAGACGGCGGGTAAGGTAACCAGCATCCGCGGTCCGCAGGGCGGTGTCTGCCAACCCTTTGCGGGCGCCGTGGCTGGAAATGAAATACTCCAGCGCCGTTAACCCTTCCCGGAAGCTGGAACGAATCGGCAGCGGGATAATCTGTCCGGAAGGATCAGCCATTAAACCTCGCATACCTGCCAGCTGGGACACAGGACCAAATCCACCTTTGGTTGCACCGGATAAAGCCATTACCGCCATGTTGCCATGGGGATCCATGTTTGCTTTTACGGCATCTCCGACAACGGAAGTGGTTTTTTGCCAAATATCAATTACCCGATCATCCTGCTCTTGCGCTGTAAGTAAACCGCGTCTGAAGCTGCGCTCCACTTCTCGGACTTTATCCAGAGCTTCTTGAACAATCGCCTCTTTTTCCGGTGGAATCTCCAAATCTGCCACCGCGATCGAGTAGCCAGATTTGGTCGCAAATTCAAATCCCAAATCTTTGATCTGGTCAGCTGCCCTGGTGGTAGTTTTATTATCACAATATTCGTAAATTTCTGTAATCAGGTCCTTCACATCCCCTTTCATCAGCGGCCAATTGATAAACTGTACTTCTGAGGGAAGGGACCGGTTAAAGATGGTGCGTCCGACGGTAGTTTCAATCACCTGTTCTTCCCGCTGCTCCATCCGGTCACCATCTTCGTTATACCAGGTATCTGCGAGCAATTTTATTTTAGTGGGAATTTTCACCTGATCCAGGTGAAAAGCTGTTTCAACTTCATCCATGGTCGAGAATATACGCCCATCGCCTGGATATGGCCGGTCGTCTTCACGGGTGAGGAAATATACACCCAAAACCATATCTTTAGACGGTGCGATAATCGGTTCACCATTAGCTGGTTTGAGTAAGTTCTTGGTTGAAAGCATCAGTTCCCGGGCTTCCGTTACCGCTTTTTGAGATAACGGCACATGGACTGCCATCTGATCTCCATCAAAGTCAGCATTAAAAGCGGGACATACCAGGGGGTGGAGCTGAATTGCGCTCCCTTCAATCAGCTGGATTTCAAATGCTTGAATACCCAGGCGGTGAAGCGTAGGTGCCCGGTTCAGCAAAACTGGTCTACTCTTAACAGCTTCTTCGAGGGCTTCCCAAACCTCCGGTCGATCGCGTTCAATCAACCGTTTGGCGCCTTTCACATTAGTAGCAAATCCCCGTTTTTCAAGGATGGAAATCACAAAAGGACGGAAAAGTTCCAGAGCCATCTTTTTCGGCAGACCGCACTGGGACATTTTCAGCTTTGGTCCAGATACAATTACAGAACGTCCGGAGTAGTCTACTCGTTTTCCGAGCAGGTTCCGTCGGAAGCGGCCTTTTTTACCTTTCAGCATATCGCTGAGGGATTTTAATTCTCGTCTGCCTCGGCGGGAAAGAGCTTTCCCCCGCTGAGAATTATCAACCAATGAGTCTACTGCTTCCTGAAGCATCCTTTTTTCATTTCTGACAATGACATCCGGTGCGCCCAGTTCCAGCAAACGCTTTAGCCTATTATTGCGGTTGATGACACGCCGGTAAAGGTCGTTCAAGTCTGAAGTAGCAAAGCGTCCACCATCCAGCTGCACCATTGGGCGCAGGTCTGGAGGTATCACGGGAAGCACAGTCAAAATCATCCATTCCGGCTGGTTTTCTGTATTCTGGAAAGAATCGACAACTTTTAGCCGTTTGGTGGCCTTCTTCCGTTTCTGTTTACTGCCGGTGGTTCTAATTTCATGCCAGAGCTCTTTGGAAAGTGCATCCAGGTCCAGGCGTTTTAATATGTCATAAAAAGCTTCAGCTCCCATTTCAGCCTGGAAAATTTGTCCCCAATGGGATCTCAGTTCTCGGAATTCCACTTCACCGAGGAATATCAGAGGCTGCAGATTAAGCAATTCTTCCCGCAACCGTTTATATTCCGATTGCGCTGAATCCAGGGCTGTGTCAAGGTTATCACGCAGTTGGGTAATTTCCTGGGTGGTTTCCGCTCTCATCCTGGCAATATCCAGTTTGATGTGCTCAAGTTCGTTGTCTTTTTCTTCCTGGAGACTTTCTTCGATTTCAGAAAGGCGCTGTTTAACAACTTCCTGGATATTTGCAATATGCGATGTGCTGATTTTCTCCCCTTTCTTAACTATCACTACATCGGTTTCGGGGAAAATCAGGTTATCTTTGACTGTTGTTTCGACACCATCCTGCAGAGTTTTCTCAAGGCGCTGACCTTGTTTAATAACCGGTTCAAGTTCCGAGGCAATTTGTTCATCAAATCGGTTTATCACTTCATCCTGTTTGTCTTCCAGCTCTGCTAATTTTTCTTCCCGTTCAATTTCCTTTAGCTGGATATCTTCAGTGAAATCCTCCCCGACATCACCTTCGTCGGATGTAAATTTGGCATCCAGCTGTTCAAGAGCTTTCTTCCGGCCTTCTTCGTCCACATAAGTAACGATATATTGGGCAAAGTAGAGAACCCGGTCAAGGTCGCGCCGGGACATATCAAGCAATCTACCCAGGATGGAAGGGATTCGGCGGGAAAACCACAAATGAGCGACAGGAGCTGCCAGCTCGATATGGCCCATTCTCTCCCTACGGACAGCGGAGCGGGTGACCTCCACACCGCATTTATCACAGACAATCCCTTTATAGCGAATATTTTTATACTTTCCACAATGACATTGGTAATCGCGGGTTGGCCCGAATATGGCTTCACAGAATAAACCATCTTTTTCCGGGCGCAAGCGCCGGTAGTTGATGGTTTCCGGTTCCAGTACTTCCCCGTATGACCAGCTGCGGATGATTTCTGGTGAAGCTAACCCGATTCGAAGTTTTTGTATCCCCTTAGTTTTCACTCGAAAACCTCCTGTTTTTTCGCTCTATCACCCGATAAAGGTACTTTCCCTCACCAAGAACCTGCTTTGAATGTCCTCTTGTGCCACCCAGACCTGCTAACAAAATGGATCCCTTCCTGAAAACTCCTATTCAGAGTATTCAGTTAATAAATCCTCAGAAAATTGCAGGTTTGAGATCTGTTTTCTTCAAAAAAAGCAGCACCACCACTCAGGACAGATGTTTCAGTACTAGCACGCACAAAAGCAAGCGCAAAAGAGTACGCTCTTCAGCGCTCGCATATTTGGAGGGGATTGATAATTAACATGCAACTAACTATTATACAGGTTGAATGGGTGTCAGTCAAGAGGGTATCGGTCTAATTCGGCAGTGGAGTTCTTTCCCATTCTTCCTAATCTCCCCCATGTCAGCCGTCTTTGTTATTCCTGCAGCAGTATTTGGTTCTTGTTACTGGTTTGCAAGATCAGTCTACCACAACCCGGTAGTTATTTCCATAATTATTTAGCGTTCTTTTTTCTTTCAGGTTGACGAATCGGCACCGCCAGGTAAAAAGTGCTGCCGGACCCCAGCTCACTCTCCACCCAGGCTTTTCCCCCGTGACGTTCTGCGATTGATTTTACAATTGCCAGACCAAGACCGGTACCACCTTGTTTGTCCTTCTCCCGGTTTTCAACCCGATAAAACTGTTCAAATAAATGCTGCTGGTCCACCGGGGAAATTCCGATCCCAGTATCCTCTACCTCAAAAATGATCTGACCATCTTCCATCATATATCGGACCCAAACCTCACCATCCTGTTGATTAAAGTTGAGCGCATTGTCCACCAGATTACGCAATGCCTGCTGAAGCAGCGCCTTATCAGCTGAGATAAATGGAATGGTCTGATTGGGTTGAGAAACATGGATAGTGATCTTTTTCTGGCTAGCCCGGATCTTAAATGAGTCTGTTACCTCAGATATGATGTCAGGAGCTGAAATCATATCCAGTTTCAAGCCCACTTCGGCTTCAATTCTACCCAAATCCAACAGGTTTTGAACCAGGTGCGACATGCTTTCCACGCCGGTAATAATTTTATGAACATAGTTCTGCTGCTGCTCGTTAAGTTCTCCTACCATTTCCAACATGGTTGCATATCCGCGCATTAATGTCAGCGGGGAGCGCAAATCATGGCTTACTGTAGACACAAAATCTGATTTCAACTCATCCATTTCCTTAAGCTGGGAGATGTCACGCAAAACACAGACCCGACCTAATTGATGTTCCCCGGAAATCACAGGCGACGCGGTTGCCAGGAATACCCTTCCATCCTCCAGTTTTACTTCTTTTGAAACTTTTTCTGAGGAGGTTGTATTCAACAATACAATTAATTCCTGATGGGTAGTGACTTGCTCAATTTTCTCCCCGATACCAAATTCTTCTTCCAATCCCAACAGCTCCGCGGCTACCGGGTTAGTTAACAATAACTTATCCTGGTGATCCAGCACGAGGATAGGATCCGGCGTGGAAGCCAGAATAGCTGCCAGCCGCTTGCGTCCGATCTCAGCTCGTCCGAAGAGAGAAGAATTAGCCGCAGCCAGGGCAGCCTGCCCCGCCATGGTTACAATATATCGAACCTCACTATCCAGGAAATTATGGGGTTCCAGGTAGGCCAGCCAGATAGCACCGTAATACTGCTGTTCATGCTGCAGGGCAACTATCAAGATTGCGCCCGGGACAGGATCATCTTCTTTCAGATCAAGCAAAGGCATCCGGGCCGGGTTAGTCAGCATAACCGGGGACCGGGTGCGAGCTATTTCTAGAATCTGGGAATCCAGATAACAGAAAGCAGCAGTATCTTCTCCGCTGCCGATACAGGTCATCTCGGCGTTTTCCGAGAAATGCTCTGGAAGAATATCCGCATCCAGAACTATTCTGGCAGAACATGCTCCGATTTCTAAGGCGGAACTCAAAATAGTGTCGACAGCATCCGTCATCTCCAGAGATGAAGCAACCCCTTGGCTGACTTTCAGCAGCCGGTTGAGTTCTACCATACGGTTTTTTAAACTTCGCCGCATTTTTTCAAAAGCCCGCCGGAGTTGGCCAACCTCATCAACCCGCCGAGTCATACGCAGTGGATGATCCAGTTCACCTTTTGTAATCCTGTCAGCTTCTTCAGTGAGAACATGCAGTGAGTCAGCTACTGAGCTTAATCCGATATACATCACAGCCATGGTAAGGACGGATATTAATAAAACAACACCGGAGAGCGGTGCGGCCAGATCGAGCGCTAGTTGTTGTGCTTTTACAGCCGGGATGGTCAGCATCACAGTCCAGGGACGGCCTAATGCCGAGCGGATATAAACCAGCTGTCGGGTACCATCAGACGTAGTTTGTTTAGAAAACACCTCATCGGGAGTAAGTTCAAAACTCGGGAAAAACAAACCAAACAGGTTTTCTTTTGAAGAATATAAAACCCGTCCTTGTTCGTCAAGCAGATACCCCACCCCTCCCAAATCATTGATCCCCACCAGGTCACTGAGGATTGGCTGGGTAAAAGGGTTGGATTCCAGGTCAGCCAATCCAACCAGCACACCTCCTGGTAAACCATCCTCGGTCGGAATGCTCCCCATAAAAGTAATAACTGTTTTGTTCCCGATTCCAGAGGGAGGTGTAACATAAACCTGGACTGGCACCCCGTTCAACGCCGACCTTAATCCGGAATGGAATTCCGTTGTAAATGATGTGTCCGGTACTTCCTGGTCCGGATAGGCACCAATCTGCTCTTGATTGCTGTCAAATACAAATAATTGGGAAAAAAACGGGATGGACCGAAAATTTCGTTTTAATATCTGATCCAGATCTTCAGGGATAGTCATACCTCCTGACAGATCGGAAGCATACTGACTGATCAGGCTTTGTCCAGTATTGAAGAAGAATGGAATTTTATTGGTTGTTGTTCGGGCTATATTCTCCATTTGCAACTGGACCATCTTCTCTGCTGATCGACCTGCAACAAACCAATTTACTAAAAGCAATACTAATACTAGGACCAGGGTTAAAGAGACAACATAATTCAGGAAACGGACCTTTATACTGCTCTCTGACGGGGAAGGTTTCAGCTTTTGTTTGATCCCATCTACTCTCGGCAGAGCCACTAGGGCGAATTCAGTGACTAAACCCGCCAAAGCGAAACTTCCCGCCAGAGCGGCCACTCCGACTCTGGAATTGGAAATAGCAAAATCAAGATTTTCTACAATTGATCCGGATGCCCAGAAGAAAGCTCCAGCGATGTTTAATAGGTAATGGACACAGGCAATCAACAGGGTTGCCAGGAAGGGACGTCTGAGAATACTGAATACTGCAGTCCGATACCGCTGCCGGATTGCAACTGAAACCAGCAGGGAAAAAGTGACAAATTCAACAATTGTATACGGGGAATGGGTATCCCAGTAGGCTAAACATATCCCAGATACCAATCCGATCAAGGAGGCACTGATGGGCCCCAGAATCCAGGCAGATACTACAACTGGAAGTGCAGCCAGTATCATCAGTGTCCCACCAGTGGGTTCTAATGACAGCTCAGGGAGGGGAATTGCTCCCCATTGGGGCAAATTGAAACCGAGGAATAAAGCTGTAAAAGGCGCAAGAGTTAATAAGATACCAAACAGGAACCATTGGCGTTCTTTCATATCCCGCTGATAATTCCGCCAATGCCAATTCCCAAATATGATGCCCGCAGCCATCACAGCTAAAGCCGAAATACCCAACCTGTCTACCGGCCAGATAATATATGCAGGTGAATTAAATAAGGTGAGTATGAACGACATCATTTCCTGATTTAGGTCGAAATCGGCTGCTTTGAATCCATACTCGATTATAGCATGGTTCAAGTCTGACAAATCCCCCTACCCCAGCCCTAACAATAACAAACCAGTAAGGTATTACCCAAAATTAATGGACTCGCCAGCCAGAATTTTCTCATAATCGGAGTACACACCCTGATACGATTCAGGCAGCATCTCAGCAATTCGAGCCATGATTATATCTGTATTCCGCTGACGCATATCACGACGTTCTTTCCCTCTTCCAGTCAGCAGAGGCATATTGATCAGGTCTCCTACAAACATCTGGATGGTTGGTCTTTTTCCCCGGATTCCCTGGTGTAAAAAGTCAATTGTATTTCCAACAACAGCCACTGGCAGGACTGGCACCTTGGTTTTATCAATGATATAAGCAACGCCGGGCTTTCCTCGCGCTAACCCAGGCGTATGAGATCGCGTTCCCTCTGGTGAGATCATCAAGGGAAATCCAGCATCAATTACCATTTTTACTTTCCTAAATACTTCGCGGTCAAATTCAGTTCTCTTAACTTTGATACCTTCCCACATACGGGCAACTATCGCCACACCAGGACGGCCCCAAACAACTGTTGCCCCGATAATTTCAACAATTTTCGGCCAGAAGGCCCCAATAAACGGAATTTCAACCAGGGAGACATGGTTAAACGCAATCACGTACTTATTGTGTTCAGGTATTTTATCCATCCCATACAGCTCTACTTTTCCCAGCAAATGGAACAATCCCCGGAAAAATAATCGCAAAAATCTGCGGTTAATTCGGATATGCAAAGGAACGCGGTATTGATCTTCCATATTAATCCTTTACTGACTCTTGGACATATTTCTCTATCTGGGACAAAACATCAGTCACCGACAGCGAGTCAGTGTTTATTACAACAGCGTCTGATGCTACGCATAACGGTGCAATTTCGCGTGTTGAGTCTATTTTATCCCGCTTTTTTAACTTCTTCAGTATTTTTGGGAATTCTACCTGTTCACCGCGATCAATCCGTTGATTAAACCGACGTCTTGCTCGTTCATTTATAGATGCATCTAGAAATATTTTAAGATCAGCTTCCGGTAGGACAACCGTCCCGATATCCCTGCCCACCATGATTACTTGACCGCGCAATCCAATCCGGCGCTGCTGTTTGGTGAGAGCTTTTCTGACTGCGGGATAGGCGGAAACTTTGGATACTTTTGCATCTACCTTAGGACTCCGGAGAAGCCAGGTTACATCAACTCCATCTACCAGAACATCATATTCCCGACCGTCATCCTTTGAGGGAGGTTCAACATCAATCTGAATTTTTTCTGCCAACGCTGAAACTGCAGGTTCATCCTTAATTGGGATTTGCTTCTCCAGGGCAAGCCAGGTCACTGCCCGGTACATCACCCCTGTATCAAAAAAAAGATACTTCCATCTCTCTGCCAGCTGGTTAGCTATGGTAGTTTTTCCAGATGCTGCAGGTCCGTCAATAGCTACTATTTTCGGATAACTCATTCTTCTCCTCAAACCGGTAATATGCTCAGGATTCTGGACTGAAGAGCATTTTACTCCCCAACAACAAATTAATTCTCACCAGAGGAGTTTTCTCCCCCGGGTAGAATATCATGCCGCACCCAGAGAATTATATCTTCTGTTTCAATAGGTCCATCGCGAAATGCAATCCAGCTGATCCAATCTTGCGGAAAAACCGCACTCCCTGCAGGATTGGTAGCGATCACAAAATCTTGTCCACGGTAAAAAGTCAGCGGCACCTGAAGGTTATCAATTTCTCTGGTGATCAAAACCGGGGTTGCTATACCCGGATTGTATACTTCATAAAACTCAAATTTCTCAAGATCCCGGAGAGCCCATTTCAGTGATGAATTTCCATTGATAACGGCACCTTGAATACTATCCTGCCGGCCTGTTTTAGCAACGCTAACCTCTGCTATCGTATCCAGCAGCAGATCAATCTGCCCTGAACCGGATCCTTTTGTCCATAGAGAATGGGGATCACCTGCCTGCAAATAGGCTCCCTGCGCCAGGGCGGAAAGCAGGTAAATACCTAAAACTCCACTCAGTCCAACAGTCAATCCTTTTTTTGCAGACGGCCAGCCCCATTCAGAGGCAACAATTGTCATCACCAGCAGCAGCAAGGCAATGGAGGCAGCAATCAAACCCCATTGCATAAGAACTGCCTCTTGATTTCCCTGCTTGAGAATCATCCCGGTAAATGTCAGCCAATTGAGTACAAATAATACTGCAGTCAACCCGGAGAGAGTATTTGTTACCCAGGAGAATTCAGCGGTTTGCCCTATTCTGACCAGCTCTTTTGCCGCGCCTGCCCAGAGAGGAACCACCACCCAGATTAGATCTGCTGTCTGCCTTCCTGGATAAAACAGCACCAACAGCAAGGAAACACCAAACCAAAGGGCGCAGATTTTCCCTATTCGGTCGTTATCCCTCCAGGCTGAAATGAAACCCAATCCTCCAAAGATAATGATCAGGGGATTACTGACAATCAGGGCTGCCAATATTTTATAGGAGCTGACCCCGGATGGTGAAATCCAGCCCGACAGGAATTCCGGAAAAGAAGCAATCCAGGCACTGAGTCCTTGAAACTGCGAAAAGAAAAATGATCCAATTCCAACTACAAACAACGCTGGCAGGAAAAATTCCCAGACCCCTGGCAAAGGAGATTTCCGGTCCTTTTGGATATCTAAAATCCTTGTCTGGAAATACTGTTTTGCATCTATGATTTTAAGGGTACTGCTGAGTAGCAGGGTGATTCCCAACACCACAGCACCCATCCAAAATGCGGGACCTGAAAAAACCCCAAGAAACAGAAATATCAAGGACCAGTTGAATTTGTGGTGATGAAAAGTTACAACTGCCAGCAGGGTGAAAATCAGGGCGGGGACAGGGCTTCCGGCAAATCGGGATAAGGAAACCAGGGCAGGGTCTATCGCCAAACCAGCAGCCAGGATCAAGGCAGGAATCCGTCCCAAGCGATCCCGGATAATAAATGAAACCCAAATGACCGAACTGCCAGCAAGGGCTGGCCAGACCCGGGCTATAATATTTCCACTTCCAAAAATGGAAAACAGCGCTTCCGTAATGGACAGATAACTTACCAGGGAGCCTGGATGAATGGATTCCCCCTGCCAGATCTGCCAGGCTTGATAAGCCCAGGACGCCTCAGTTTCTACCAGAGGTGTTCTACCAAGCAGTATTAAACGCAGCGCTGCGGCCAGGATAAAAATCAGCCCATAGAGAAATAATTCTGTTGTAATTTTGGTTTGGTTTTTCATACCTATCCCATCTGATATTCTAGTGCAGTTAACTATTATTGTCGATCCGCTAAATCAAGGAACCCCTTGCAGCGTATATATGGTCAGCCGCTCATTATGATAGACCGTGATCATGTTTTTGATGAACTTCTCCTCAATCAAACCATTCGGGCAATAATCATTCCCAGGTTCATAAGTGGTGTATTCCACATCTCCCACAACAAGATAACTAACTTGATATTTTTCCAATATCTCTTTCGCGGTATCCCAATTATGAGTGCAGTAGAGAACTGACATATCTTCTTTTCTAGGCATGACCAGCTCACTGCCTCCCCGCCATTGGATTTCGTGGAAATCCCATCCGAGTACGTTTGGTTTACCACTGTAAGTTGCCATGCGGGCATGGGATGCGGAATAACTCCCTCCAACGGCTTCAGCAATCACACCCGGGGATGCTTCCCGAAGCCACTTCACTGCTTCTACATCAGCAGCCGAATAGATGTAGAAACCATCCAGTGTCAATCCTCCTGCTCGGTTAAAGTTGTTGGTCTTAGATTGAATGCTGATGATCGGGTAAAACAAAGCCATTATTATTGAGAGCGCCAATCCAATTAACACAACAACCTGAGCGGGGGATTTTAAATTTCTAAAGAGAATTATTGTCCCATAGGCTGCAGCGGTACTCCATAACAGCCAGGTTTGGTAATAGAACTTAAATATTGTGTTGATCCGGTATCCAAATAAATCCCTCAGGAAAACAAACTCTGGCACCAGGGCCAAAATCATCCCTCCCAAAATAAGAAGGAAGATAAAATTATCCGGTACAGAAGAAGTTGTTAATGGATCGCTTTCCGCCACCTCTGATCTGTGGCGGTGGAATACCAGTCCCAAACTCAAGGCTGACAACACAAAGAGGGTTAGTAAAGTCCCCGGAACTGTGATCCTGCGCACAAAACCTTCAACCATCACTTGAGAGAGATCAGAAGCGCCGATTGATCCCAGGAATATCTGTACCAGGGAATCACCGTTGACTCCGATGGGGAGCCAATTCATCAATCCAATTAGTACCAGCATAAATATAAACAAACCCAGGACCAGGATGCCGGATAACATAAGTCCGGTTCTTAAATCCCGATCAGCCTTACGCCGTCTCCAGGCATATATCAGCCAGGCAAAAATTGGAATCAACAGTGGTCCAAACATTACCCAGAACTGAGATCCTCTGGTGATATATAAAACGTTGGGAATTACCCCGCCAGCTTGAGAGGCAAAACCAAGGTACCAGGGGAGGTACAGCGCCCCTCCGGTTACCCCTAGTGTAAAGCCCAGGAAAAGGAATTCTTTCAGCAGATCTCCCAGCGGCCAACCAGATCGGTCCCTGTTGTTTCTCAAAACATATGCTCCGGCGATAATGCCCACATACATGGGAAAGTTCCAGGTATTCAGGAATGCCATGCTTCCCGCAAGCCAGGCCAGGATCCCGAAGAACAGGGGTGAAATCTCAAGCGGGATGATGCCCAACCAGCGGAAAGTTTCCTTTTTAGGCTTCAGGTATAGCTCCAGGGCAAAAGTTCCGATCAGAAATACAAATGGCAGGGACAGCACGTGGGGATGTAAATCTGCCAGCAGGAAGGAGAAAAACGGGAATTCGCTGATGACTTCTTTTCCATAACCGGAAAAATCATAATCTTGAATCACCCGGGAAGCCCGCCACCACCACCAGTGACCAAAAGGAGTCTCAGTTGGGGGAGATGCCAGGTTCTGTATATCCAACCAGCGCCAGAAAGGGGAAACCATTTGGCCGGTTGAATCGATTTTCCAGAATAATCCCCGGGAATGGAGGAAATGAAGGAATCCCTCCCAGTTGCTGATGATCAGGGCATAAAATGGTCCCAGCAATGCCGGCATTAAAGATGATTTCCATCGCCTATCCTTTAATGAAGTTAAATTAAACAGGATCCCAAACGATCCAACAGCAGACAAGGCAAAGATTAACGAAACCCCCAGGTTAAACGCCACACTGCCCAGCGTTCCAGCAATTTTTGCCAGCATCGCAACTAGAATATAACCAAAATAATAGTAGGAAATCGAATAACCGGAGAGCCAGGGATCCTGAGGGGGGAATGTCTCTGAATTCAGGATGGCATTGATGAATGCCAATTCCATAGGTTTTTCAGTACCGAGAATTTCCGGATTCAAGGATCGAATAACAGCCCAGCCGGCAAAAGCGAGCAGGAACAATATTTCTGTGGTGAAGATCAGCGTCCGGTATTCGCGGATCCATTCCTTCAACCTACCTCCCCCTATTTTCCTGATCGCGAAAACTCCCAGGGCTGTTGCTAGAAACAAGGTGAACAATAATCCTGCCAGGTTATTTGCAGTTACTCCCAAGCGTCCCAGAATCCAATACAGATATCCCCAAAGGAGTAAACCAAAGATCTTCGAGAACGAATATCCCCGATCTGGCAAATTCGGCACCAGACGGAATATAACCGGGAATGATATCCACCCCACAGCGGCAACCGTCAAATACCAAAAAATGAAATCTAACATTTAGCTTCCAATGAACAACTAATAGATTGTGAGCGTTTGATAAATTGTAGTCTCCTGATCATGATAGACGAGTGTCCACAAAATGCCTTCGGCAGCTTTGAATTTTTCTATGCCCTCAGCCAGATAATTTGCCCGTTCAAGCTGCCCCAGAATAATATACTGGACACCATATTTTTCCAGGAAATCCTGAGCGAATCCCAGGTCGGTTGTATCATAAAACAGATTAACATCTTCAACCCGGCTAAATACCCACTCATGCGGTGTGGTAGTGCGCTGCTGGCGTTGATGCCAATTCCAGCCCACTACGCCTGGCAAACCTGTATAAACAGTGTACCGTGTGGCCCAATGATATTCAACCTGATTCGCTTCCACGATTACCGGTGAACCTTCAACGTTATCCTGCATCCAGCGGATGGCGTCGTAATCTTGTGAGAGATCGATGGTTGTATTCAAATCAGCATAGAGGGCAAACTGCATAAACGTCATGCCGTCCAGGGTGTGGGGGGCATTGGATGCCATGCGGTCTTTAATTTTGGCTACTCCGCCAAGCAAGGGGTAAATCGCTGCGCCGGTGATCAGAATAATTAAGAAGACCTGCCATATCCTTCTGAACTTCACGTTCCATTTCTTCAGGGAAATAGACAGCCAACCAATGCAGGCAGCAGCGCTGACGGCAAACAGGGTCCAGGCTTGTAAATAAAACTTAAAGACCGTATTCATCCGGCCGATATCACCTTCAATGTAAATCAGCTCAACCATCAAGGTCATAGCCAGGCTCGTTCCAGTCAGGAACAGCACTATTTGTTTCGCCAAAGGCATACCCGGTCTAAAGATCAGGATTCCTGCCCAAACCATCAAGGGAAGCACAAACCAGATAATATGGACTCCTGATCCGAGGATGGTAAATCCACCAATGTCGATTTTATTTTCCAAAGAAATCCCAAGTCCAATCATGATCACCAGCAGAATTAAGATCACTGCAACGATCAGCTCCCGGTATTTGGTTAAGTTACTTAGCGCAGATACAGGGGTTGACGCCATCCAATCTATGGTCTCATAAACCATCCAGGAAAGAATCACAAAAATGAACAATCCCCAATGCGTAAAATAGTCATTTAACGGTGTGTTGGACCCAAACCAGGGTTTGATACTGTTATATCCCTGACCGTACCAGTCAGCGTAAGGTTTAAAGAGCAGAAATGCCAGCAGGACAAACACAACCATCTGGAGAGCATGCCGGAACCAGGAATCCTGGCTTGATTTTCCCCGCCACCATGAATATGCTAAAGCGGCAATACCCAGAACAAGATAAGGATAAAAATCCCAGGTATTGGTTGGCCGCAGCACCCCAACCGCTAAAGCTCCAAAACTGGATACGGCGAGAATTTTCCCCAAGCCCGCTGATTTTTGCTGAGGATTTTGGGTGGATTTTACGATGGATAATGCCCAGGCGATCGCCAACACAGTGAGCGGGAGGGCAATAAAATGGGCATGCAGGTCACCATAGAGGAAAGTGAAGAAGGGAAACTCTGTGATCGGACCCCCGTGTTCACCGCCAATCGCCCGGCTTGGATTCCAGTACCATTCATCCAGCCGGTAGTGAAGAGATTTGGTTTGGAAGAGCTGGACCACCCCCAGGAGAGTCCACTTCAAACGTTGGAAAAAGTTTCCCTCCAATACATTCACACCGGCTGAAGCAAGCCGTTGAAGCCCCTGGAGAAACATCCGGATGACCCCAAGATTCCCAAAAATAACCATGCCTAAAACACCGGCGCCACCAGCCAATAGCGGCAAACCCTTATGATCCTCTCCTGATTCTGGATCTCCTATCATTAAATTCCAGACCAGAGAAAACGCCCCTAATCCCAGCATCATGAATAACGTCGGCAGGATTAAATTATAGGCAATGGACGGCATGATCCCGAGAAATTTTACCAATACGCCAACAAATACATATCCATAATAATAATAATTAATATAACCACCAGCAAACCAGGGGTCATAGGGTGGGAAAGATGTGCTTTTTATAACGGCATTAAAATAGGAGAAATCCATCGGTTTTTCGCCGCCTTTCCAGGGATGCCATAAATCGGGATTGCCAAACCGGATCAGCAAAGCGAGTATGAATATTGAAACCGCCAGGAGCTCGATAATTAAATAATATCCTTTTCGTTTCCGCCATTCCTCCAGTAGGGATTCTCGTTGAATATAACCGGCGATCAATCCCCCAATCGCCAGAATCAGGACAACGCCCAGAATTGTAGTTCGCAAGAAAGGTATCCCGGAGGATCCTGCCAGCCAGACCAGATACGATAACAGCAGCATACCGAAGGTTCGGGCAAGAGGATATCCACTGTCTTTCAACCCGCTGAGGACAAACCTCATCAAGGGGTACACAAGCAATCCAAGGATGAAAACACTTAAATACCATAGTATCGCAGCCGAGACCTGGCTCCGATTATGAAGGGCATCCGGGTTAAATAAATCGCTCCAGGTACCACCTTCCCGCTGTTCATTCAACCGTTCGGGAGGAAGCATCAAATCACCCGGATGGGTGTCCGCTTGTTTTGGTGTGATGTGGATAACTTTGGTAAGATCAACCGCGCTCAGGATTTCAGCTGCAGGTGATAAATCAAAGTTTGTGCTCTTTTTAAATATAAACACTTTGGGGTGATCGTAGACCGTAAACGCCTCTTCAGCTGGCTGATCGTTGATTTCAATTAGCCCCAAATGAGGATTCGATTGGAAAGTTTGAATGAGTTCAAATCCCAGATTACCCTGATAAGTTCCGGGAAGCGCCCTGTTGTAGCACTGTTCCACACTGATCTCTATTGGGCATCCGACCAGCTGGCGGTAATATTCCGTCGTCAGCGGGTACCGTTCCGGTATCCTTGTCGTTGTTGCCCACTGCCTGCTGGATGTAATTAGAATATATTCAGCCTGATTTAACGTGGATATGAACCGGTCTAATTTTTCGGGATTGTCATCCCAGTACATCTCAAAATTCAAACCGCCCCGATATACTCCCCCGTACGGATCGTATCCATCCATCCGGAGCGGCAGCCCGTCATCCCAGGAACTTTCATTAGCAATGCCTGTCCCCCGCAGTATGATCGCCCCCGCTGGATCCTTCACTGATACCCGCAGCTGGTAAACTTTTCCAGCCTCAAGGTCAACAGGAGCACTTAATTTTATTTGTCCTTCAGATTTACCCAGGTTAAAGGAAAACAAGCCAGATTCACTTCCAAGAACCACTCCTTCCTGATCATTGAGGGTGATTTCGAGGGTTAGCGGGTTGACTGACGGATTTTCATTTATTATCTCAGGAAAATAAACCGCAGTTAACGCACCCTCTTCTTTCATCTCAAAGGTTGTCAGCCAGCTGGATTCTTGCTGAATGATTTTTCCATCAGGATAGGTAAGCAGCTGCTGGGTTGAACCATCATCAGTGTCGATGATCAGCGTGGCAGGACCGGGAATATTCTGGAACATCCACCTTGTCGCCGCTACTCGCGGATGAGGTGAAGTATATATTCGAGAGAACGAAAAAGCCCAACCGGCAGTAAAGAGAAGAGCAAAAATTCCACCGGCTGCAATCAGGGCACGAAGGGCAGGGGCTGTCACCTTGATCTTCAGCAGCTGGAGAGGACTGTCTTGTAATTTACCCCAGAGTTCTACCAAAATCCAGCCTGCGAAGACAGCCAGGAGTGGATAGATCGGCAGCTGGTAGCGCATTGTGCTGTTCCACTGGAGAGATTGCCAGGCAAAATAAAATCCTGTCCAGCCCCAGATCACCAGATGCGGATTCCAGGATCTTTCTGAAAACATTTTCCAACCCATCAACCCGAACCCGGACCAAGCCAGGATGCCATAAGGCAATCCCAATCCCCACAAGACCATGTTCTTAAACGAAAACCAGATCGGCCTGCTCGCCCACTGCAACGCTGGCGGATAATCAACATCGCCTGTTGTTTGGGCTCTGAGTGACTTTAAACCCGAGACCCAATTCTCGTTTAACCCGAAGTTAAAGAACCCGGGACCCTGGAATGCATACGGCTGAAAAATTCGGAACGCGAGTAAGCTCACCAACGCGGCTAATATCAGATATAAAAATATTTTCGGTGCCAGCTGCCCTTTTCTTTCTTCAGGCAATTTGGACCAATAGATCAGTGCTGCCAGGGGAAGCGTGATTGCCACTGGAGCAGCATTGATTTTTGAGGCAACCGCCATACCCAGGGCTATTCCGAAAAACAAATAGGATACCAGGTCTACCTGATCATCTTTCGCGGTAATCACTTCAACAGCAAAATAAACCGCCAGCAGGGTGAAAAAAGTGCTAAATGTGTCCACCGTGAAGAAATGGGACTGCTGGATCTGTAATACAGCAAAGGCTGAAAAAGCGGCTCCGATTAATCCAACCTTGCGGTTGTACAGCCGGGTACCAATAAAAAATACCAGGATAATTGAAAGCAGATCCATCGCAGCTGATAACGAACGTCCGACCAGGTAAATGCTTCCATACCCTGTAAACCCTAACCACTCCGCCAGATACCTGACCATAAATATTGGCAAAGTCCCATAGACATAAAAACTGTGTCCCTGATTGTTGGGGTTTAACGTAGATGTCGGGGTGTTGAAGTATTCCCCGATATTCGGTACCGGGAGCAAGCTGGATTCCACCATGGTTAAGAACCGCTCATCGGGATGAAGATGCTGTTCAGCGTCCCAATCCAGGCCGACAAACCGTAAATACCCACCTGCGATCAAAATGACGATCAGCAAGAACCCTACCAGCCAACGGCTTAGATCAGTACTTGGTTTATTATCCATATACTACCGAATCCAAAATATTACTGTAAAACATAATAAAGCATAAAATCCCTGCCCTCGACCGCAGAATGATAGATTTTATTAATTCCATCAGGATAGAGAGCCTGGAGGACTTCATAAGTTTCCAGATCATCAGGCTTATAGATAAAAAGTTTGGGGACTGTGACGTCAGTTGTCAAACTGATATCATCGCGCCAAAGGGCAAAGTCCTTGACTTCCCGCACTGCCTGAATGCCGACTAACCGGGTATCTACCCAATGGGGATAAGGAACTACCCAGGCTTGATCTTCATCACCGATAGACTCAGAAAAAATGTAAATAACCTGACCAATTTCAGAGGTATTCCAGGCATTAGTTTTAAATTGCTGATAATAATCAACGAATACAAGTTGAGCGTTTATTTTCGCACTTCCGGCCAAGAGTAGTAAAACAGCTGCCCAGGAAACCCATTTACCCCAACGGGTGGGAAACCCGGCTTTGATATTTGAGATAAGGTTTTCCACCGCGATAGCAATCACAATAAAGACAGGGATTAGCGCGCCGGCAGTTCGATTCAGGGAAGGATTTTCATCCGGAAATGCAATTGATAAAACTGATGGCAGCATTAGAACCGGAATCGATAGAAGTAATACCAGATCTATCCAGTGCTTTTTTCGAATATATCGCACCAGAACCAGAATTATACCCAGACTGAACATAGCTGCCGAAATTATTCCTAGGGCAGGTCGACCGGGTATTGAATGAACCCAGACCTGACCATTATCCCACTGGAACATGACCAGCGCCTTCCAAAAATTGGAGAAAAAGATATTCAGGTAGGATCCTGATAAGGGGATTTCCACGTCTGTCATCCGGGTTTGCATCCGAGAGGAAAACAAATCATAATTGGATATAGCAAACCGCATCAGGGGCAGAAAAATCACCAGAGAAATCAATCCAACCAGCACCAGGGCGATGATTGCTTGACGCCGATTATTTTTTGAGGTTGTATGGAGGAAATAAATTAAAAGAATTACTACCACGGCCACAGGTACAATTCGGAATGGGCTGTAGCCATGTAAACCAAATCCCAGGGCAAGACCCGCGTAAAGAAA
>JBARSJ010000311.1:0-7864 GCA_049644685.1 Anaerolineales bacterium | reverse complement strand
CCTATCCCTCTTAACCAGGATAAAACTCGATCAGTTTTCTCCGGACTGGCAGCAAGAACAAATTGGTCTCTGCCGAAATCATCGGGGGCTTCCCTGGTGATCTCAATTTCATCAATCAGCAGGCTTTTCCTGTCCAATAAATAGGTGGAGATCTTTTCTCCTATTTGGAAATTGATTAAGTTCGAGGTAACAACCTGATTAAGGTGTTGGCGAGCCCGCCAACCGGCAATCCGGATCTGGCGGGTTTTTATTGGAGAGCCTTCGATTCGAATTGCGTAATGGGGATAACCGCTCTTTTCAACTTCAAAATCAATCCCGGCTTTATCTGCCACCTCTGCCACGCCGAGTTTTACTTCCTCCAGAACTTCCAAATCTACTTTGGCCCGGGGCAGCACTCCGATTAATCCATTGTATGAAAATGGTTTCAGGTTTGATAATAATTTGTGAATTAAACCTGCCAGGATCTCCATGTCCTCTTCAACCAACCCCCGCTGGGTCAGCCAGGGAGTACCTAACCGGATGCCAGTTGCCAGCGAGGTTTCCAAGTCTCCAGGAATGGTGTTTTTGTTAGCTACCATACCGGCCAAATCCATGATCCTGACTGCAGGTTCCGCCCAGACCGGAGAAACCATCCCTGTAGGTACGGACCCTTCGGTAGGAATGGATTTCAAATCCAGCAAAAGCAGGTGAGTATCTGTACCGCCGTAGGCAAGCCTGAGTCCGCGCTCTTGTAAACTGTCAGCTAATGCCTGGGCGTTTTTAACGATCTGTTTCTGCAGGGATTTAAATTTGTCAGTACCGGCAATCTCAAAAGTGAGCGCCATGGCAGCAAATTTGTTCACATGAGGTCCGCCCTGCTCGCCGGGGAATATTGCCAGATCTATTTCACTGGCAAGCTCTTCATCAGTGGTCATGATCACCGCTCCCCGGGGTCCCATCATGGTCTTATGGGTAGTGAAGGTCACCACATCCGCAATTCCGACTGGATTAGGATATACACCTGCTGCTGCCATACCGGCAACATGGGATATATCCGCCATTAAATAAGCGTCAATCTCATCTGCAATCTCTCTGAATTTAGCCCAATCCGGCGCCCAGGGATACGAGGTATATCCCGCCACAATAATCTTTGGGCGATGCTCCAGCGCCAAATCCCGGATGGCATCATAGTCCAGCCGTTCAGTTTTTGGATCCACTCCGTAGGAAACCACCCGGTAGCGCTGCCCTGAAATGTTAAATTCAGACCCATGGGAGAGATGTCCTCCTTGATAAAGATCCAATCCCATGAACGTATCTCCGGGATCCATCAGGGACCAATAAACACCCAAATTTGCTGGCGTCCCGGATAAAGATTGGACATTTACATAAATATTCTCTGCAGTAAGTCCATCATGGGCAAACAGCTGGGCAGCCTTCCTCTGCGCCAGGCATTCCAGGAAATTTACATATTCTTTCCCTTTGTAAAAACGGCGGTCCGCATATCTGCGGTAATTAGCGAGCTGCCAGGCAACATCCTTTATTTGCTCTTCCGTTGAGAGAGTCATCTTAGTCGGCGGATATCCTTCGGCATATAAATTCTGGAAGCGGGTGCTGAGGGCATCTCTGATCGCCTCAGGTACATAAGATTGAGAAGGGATAAAAATCAATTTTCGGGCCTGGCGCTCATTTTCCCAGCGAATCAGGTCTGAAACAAAAGGAGATATTTCCCCAATCTCCTGGCGGAAAAGAAAATCGTTCTTGGATGCTTCAGGCATGGGAACCCTCACTTGAGTCTTTCCTCAGGTAAAATTATATCGAGTACACTGTCAATTATTTTAACATAAACGAGAACCGTTATAAAGTTTGAAGGGCTAAACTGTTAAACGTTCAAACATTCAATAAAATATGACATTCCTTACACTTGTAAAGCAGCAAATTCTATATTAGTATATGTGTTGGATTTCATGTGAAATTTTTCTCAACCCGAATCCAGATTAATTTTATTACTCCGGATCATTGCTTTCACCCACCAAACCGGCGACAGGAAAGGAGAATCCTATGACCCCAGAACAGGAACTTATCAGCGCCTTAGAGACGATACCCTGGATTCAGGAACTAGATCCAGAGTATTTTGAGAAACTTGCGGGTATTTCCAGTGTTATTGAGCTGGATGCTGGCGTAAAGTTGTTTCAACAAGGAGATAAGCAAGAATTTCTCTATGTCGTTCTTAAGGGTAGGGTCGCAATAGAGATCGCTGTCCCAGGCAAAGGACGAACAAGGATCTATACTGCCGAGCCATCAGATATGATGGGTTGGTCCAGCGTGACCCCGGTTGTCCGCCAAATGACTGCCAGCGCAGTGACCGTTCTGCCCAGCATCCTGGTGCGAATAAAAGCATCAAAACTACTAAAATTATGTGATCAAAATCACTCATTTGGATATGTGGTAATGCAAAAAATTGCCAACGTGGCTGCCAGCAGGCTTTTATTCACCCGGCTTCAACTTCTAGACATCTTCTCACATTCCAGCAAGGAAGCAAAAAATGCCTAAACAATCCCCTGAGATCGGTGCGACCATTATTATCTCAAAACTTGAACTTGACACCGTTCTTAAAACCTTGTCAAACCTGGAATACGCTTTGGAAGGTCCAAAAGTTAAGGATCACACAGTCATTTTAGGGCCCATTCAAAGTATTTCGGATTTACCGCAGGGATATACAAGCCAGGAAGAGCCGGGGAAATACACTTTATCCTCCACTGGCAATGATAATTATTTTGAGGTAACCTCCGGCCCTCAGTCCTGGAAGAAGTATTTCTTTCCTCCCCGGGCTCAATTGATGATCTTCCAGCAAGATCCTGACAAATCACCTGATTGGACTACAGCAAGCGCTGGGGAAGAAGCTCCCTGTTATGCACTGATTGGCGTCCGTCCTTGTGACCTGGCAGGGATCCACATCCAGGACAAAATATTCCTGGAAGGCGACCGTTGTGATCCAATTTATCATGATCGACGCGAAAAAGCCTTTATTCTGACTGCCAACTGCACTGAGCCCTGCGAGACTTGCTTCTGCACCTCCCTGGGAACCGGACCCAAAGCTGAAACTGGCTTTGACCTTTCGCTCACTGAACTTAAGGATCACTTCCTGATTGAGGTTGGCTCTGAAACTGGCAGCAAGGTTTTAACCAATCTGGACTGGGAAACTGCTGATGAAAAAATTCTCAAAGAAGCCGCTGACACACTGCAGGCTGCCAGGGAGAAAATTAACCTCAATCTTCCCCAACCGGAAAAACTGGAAAAGCAATTGCTCAGCAACCTGGAACATCCCCAATGGGATGATGTTGCTGGACGATGCCTAAGCTGCGGCAGCTGCACTCAGGTTTGTCCCACCTGTTTTTGCTGGGATACTACAGATGTCACCAAATTGCCGGGAGATACCGTCATCCGCGAGCGCGTCTGGGATTCTTGCTTCAACCCGGATTATACCTATGTGTCCCACGGAAATACCCGTCCCAATACCAGGGCACGCTACAGGCAGTGGTTAACCCACAAATTTGCCAGCTGGTACGAACAGCATGGCAGCTCTGGCTGTGTGGGTTGCGGCCGCTGCATCACCTGGTGCCCGGGAGAAATTAACCATCTTGAAGAAATAACCGCAATCCGTGAAGGAGAGCCCTCATGACCGTCTTAACCACCACAAAACCTATCACTGACTGCACCTCAGATCCCATGCTGCCCAATTGGGCAAAGATTGTGAAAATTGAGAATGAAGCACCAGGAGTTAACACCTACTGGCTGCAATTTACCGATCCCCAGGTTCAAGAAGCCTTTTCGTTTCAACCAGGACAATTTAACTTGTTAACCATCCCCGGGTATGGAGAAGCAGCAATATCAATCAGTTCTCATCCCAAGAACAAAGAAACTATTGGGCACACGATCAGATTGACAGGCAACGTGACAAACGCCATTGACCGGCTGGGCGTTGGCGGAACCCTGGGTCTGCGGGGACCATTTGGATCCTGCTGGCCTGTGGAAGATTTAACAGGAAAAGATATTTACATTGCCGCCGGCGGGATTGGTCTTCCCCCACTGCGTCCGGCAATTTATCACATTATTGACAATCGGGCAGACTATGGAAAAGTAGTATTAATCTATGGCGCCAGGACTCCGGAAGATCTGCAGTTCACCAAAGAATTTGATGATTGGGAGAAAGCCGATATAGAACTCATGGTCTGCGTGGATTCCTGCGATGATACCTGGACCGGTTTGGTAGGCGTTGTCCCCATGTTGTTTTACAACCTGCGGATTGATCCCAAAAAAGGCGCTCTCTTAACCTGTGGTCCAGAGATCATGATCCATTTTGCCGCATATGAAGCGATTGCCCGCCGGATTCCCAGGAAACGGATCTTTGTTTCTTTAGAAAAGAATATGAAATGCGGTTTTGGTTCCTGCGGCCATTGTCAGCTCGGCCCTTATTTTGTCTGTAAAGATGGACCGGTGTTTAGTTACAAGCAGATAGGTCCCTATCTTGAAGTGGAGGATTTCTAATGAGTAAACCAAGGGTAGCAGTACATAAATTTTCATCCTGCGATGGCTGCCAGCTGGGAATTTTAAACCTGGAAGATGAGCTTCTGGATCTGGTCGGCGCAATAGAGATCGCCTATTTCCTGGAAGCCACCAGCAAAATTCAGCCTGGACCATATGATGTCGCTCTGGTAGAAGGCTCTGTCTCCACTCCGCATGAAAAAAAACGCATTCATGAGATACGAGAAGAATCTGGGGTATTGATTGCTATCGGAGCCTGCGCGACTTCCGGAGGCATTCAATCGCTGCGGAATTTTGTAGATCATACCAAGTTGGCAGAAACAGTTTATGACCATCCTGAATACCTGGATTACCTGGAAAAAGCCACTCCGGTCTCTGACCATGTTAAAGTTGATCTGGAAATTTTCGGCTGCCCAATAAATAAATATCAGATCTTAGAAGCGGTAATTTCACTGCTTCAACAAAGAACTCCAAATCTGCCAACACACAGTGTGTGTCTAGATTGCAAGCGCAACGGCACCGTGTGCGTGATGGTAACCCAGGGTATTCCCTGTGTTGGACCTGTCACCCGGGCTGGATGCGGGGCAATTTGCCCGGCAAACGGACGAGGATGCTACGGCTGTTTTGGTCCAGCGCCCCAGGCAGAATTAGAGGCTATGGTCCCCTTGTTACAAGCAGCGGAAGAATATCCGAACCAAACCGTGCATCTACTGCGGAATTTTTCCGGTTATGCCCCTGCTTTCAGGAATGCGGTTGACGCAATACTAGAGGAGAGCCCAAAGAAATGACAAAAAATATCTCAATCCCTGCCCTCGCCCGCGTTGAAGGCGAAGGGGCGCTTTATATCCGAACCAAAGATAATGAGATCGAACACATTGAGTTGAATATTTACGAACCTCCCCGCTTTTTTGAAGGTTTCCTGCAAGGCCGTTACTTTCAGGAAGTACCCGACATCACCGCCCGTATTTGCGGGATCTGTCCGGTTGCCTACCAGATGAGCAGTGCCAAAGCGTTGGAAAATGCCTATGATGTGGAAATTTCCCAGGAGGTTTACGATCTTCGGCGCCTGCTGTACTGCGCTGAATATATTGAAAGCCATGTCCTGCATATGTATATGCTTCAGGCACCCGACTTGCTAGGCACCGACAGCGTAATCGAGATCGCTGCCATCGCGCCTGAGGTGGTTAAGAAGGCGCTGCGGTCAAAGAAGCTTGGCAATGACCTATTAAAAGCCATCGGCGGCCGCAGTGTGCACCCGGTGAGTACCAAGGTGGGCGGATTTTATCGCTGGCCTGATAAGGACAAAATTAAAGGATTACTTGAAGATTATAAGTGGGGTCTGGAATTTGCCAAGGAAACTGCCCGCTGGGCAGTCGGTCTGGATTTTCCAGATTTTGAAATGGAGTATGAGTATGTCGCTATCAGTCATCAGGGTCATTACGCGATCTATGATGGAGACGTGCTTTCCTCAACTGGCAATAAAGTCCCTGTAGAGAAATATGAAACCCGCTATTTAGAATCGCATGTTCCTCAATCCACTGCATTGCACAGCCATACTACTGAGGGCAATTCCTATTTTGTTGGTCCCCTGGCTCGCTACAACCTGAACTTTGAACAGCTCAGGCCCGCAGCTATGGAGATCGCCAAGGAAATTGGGTTTGTACCTCCCCAGTACAATCCCTATAAAGGATTACTTGCCCGGGCAATTGAAACAATTGAAGTTTATGACGTGGCAATAGAACTGATGGAAGCTTACGATCCTCAAGGACCTCCCTTTACCGAGTTCGACTTAAAAGACGGGGAAGGTTATGGCGTCTCAGAAGCACCTCGAGGATTGCTTTACCATCGTTATAAAGTAGGCAAAGATGGACTGATCAAAGAGGCCAAAATCACACCGCCAACTGCTCAAAACTATGCCCAGATGGAAGCAGATTTGGCAAGACTTGCTCCAGAAGTTTTGTTTGACCGTTCCCATGATGAAGCGAGCCTGGCGCTGGAACACTTACTGCGCTCCTATGATCCCTGCATTTCCTGCTCAACCCACTTCCTGAAATTGAAACACGAGCGGGTTTAACTTACCGAAGGTACTAAAAAGCCCTGAGACCTCCATCGGGAGGGACTCGGGGCTTTTTATTGGTTAATAACCAGTGAAGGGAAATCCTCCCCACGGCTATATCAGCAATACAATTTGAATAATATACGGTAATAAAGCCAATAATCCAAGGAGAGGGTGCCCTCGACGGGAGGTATTGCGGGTGTCCCAGCTAAAAAGGTAGATGGCTAATCCGAATGCAAGAACTCCGCTAACAAACAAAACGATCACTGAACTCCAGGGGGAAAAATCAGCCGCTCTGCCCATCGCTAAACCGTTAAAAGCATTCATCGCCTGAGTAGAAGGTAAAAGCTGGGCGATTTTTCCCGCAGCTTCTGGCAGCATGCTGTAAGGAACCATCAAACCGCCTAACAACATTGAGGGAGTAAAAACGAGTTGCGACCAGAGGATTGTCATCCGTGAAGTCGGGGAAACAACACCAATCAGGACGCTTAAACCCGTGCAGGCAATTGCCGCAGTAAAAAATATCAGGCAATAATTGAGCCAATGAATTGGTAAGGGAGCGTTAAATAACCATGGCGCTGTTAAAGTAATGATTCCAGTAACAATTACCAGGTGCAGAATGGTAGTTAAAGCTGGAATAATCAGAATCGATACCGCGGGGATGCCATTGATCTTGTAACTTCTAAAGATCCCGTTTTCACGGGCGTTCACAAGCGGATCCGGGATACCCAGCAGTGTTGCCGATAAAATACCAAAGATTACCATCGCCGGAATAATGTTTTCCCGGAATGGGGGGTTGATTTCAACCATGATAAATCCCAGCATCAAGTAAAAACCCAGAGGAAAAAGGTAATTCAACAACAGCAATTGTTTATTGCGGATTCCGGCTAGAAATTCAAACGTGAAGTGATGAATAAAAGCTTTCATTGGATTTCTCCGGTGCTGGTGATTTCCAGGAAACGATCTTCCAAAGAAGGCCGCTCCACGCGAAGATCAATCAGAGCATCCTTTTGATTTTCAATGTAGGAGATAATCGCTGATACCGTGGGACCGATATCCTTACTGAAGTAAATCCTGTAATCATCAAAAGTAGTGGAATATGTGACAGCCGGGAAAGACACCTCGGAGTCAAGCAATATGGATGACTGGGTGCGGACGGAAATCTTGGTCAAGCCCGCTCCAGCGGCCGTAATCTCCAGCGGTGATCCAATTTTGGCTATTTTCCCCTTAAGCAGAATCGCCACCCTGTCTGATAATTGTTCCGCTTCAGCCATATCGTGGGTTGCC
>JBARSJ010000310.1:0-2387 GCA_049644685.1 Anaerolineales bacterium | reverse complement strand
GAAAGAGTGAACAAGGAAATTCGACATCGAGTACTGGGATGAAAAACATTAACAACGAATCTTTATTCTTTAGACCTGACCCCATGCTTTTTGCATGCTTTTACAATCCAGGAAATAATTTTTTGATCTGGAATTATTTTTATTTTGTTTTAAATCCGGCCAGTAAAAAATGGTAAAAAACTGGGATACCACTTTGATGATCTCACGTAAAGTACGTAGATTAACGTGAAAAAAAATAGAAAAGTGAGAAACCGGATCTCTTTAAAACTTGATTCAAATTCCCATTAAACAAATGAAAAAAAATGGAAAACTGAGAGAGTGAGCCTTAAGAAAACTTAAGGTTACACCATGTTAAAAAACAGGAATTCCATATTAATGAAATATGAAAAAACATGAAGCATTAATTTTGAATCTAAAATCAGGTTGGTTAAGATTGACTTGACAGCCACTTCATTGTGATTTATTATTTTCATTTGGTTGGTAGATCAAAAAGTGAGGGCGAGATGAAAAAACATTTTATGATTTTTATTTTCCTCATTGTTACCCTACCATTAAAGACTCTGGATACCTGGATGCTTACTGATATCCGATTAGATACTGGAGATCCAGTCGGTACTAATACTTCTGAACGTCCCAAAATCACCTGTTATGGAAGTAATGTATATGCAGCCTGGATGGATTTCAGAAATGGGAATATGGATATTTATTTTAATTCTTCAACCGATAATGGAGTAACTTGGCAATCATCAGACATTCGCTTGGATACTGGAGATACAGCTGGTGCAAATTCATCTGAATACCCTCAACTCACCTGCTCAGATAACAATGTGTATGTAGTATGGTTTGATTACAGAAACGGTGCAGGTGATATTTATTTCAACTACTCAAACGATAATGGAATAAATTGGAAATCATCAGACATCCGTCTGGATACTGGAGACACAGCTGGCGCCAATTATTCATATTATCCCCAAATCATCTGTACTGGAAATAATGTATATGTGGTCTGGTATGATGGAAGAAACTTTGGTTATGATATTTACTTCAATTATTCAATAGATGGTGGGGTAAACTGGCAATTATCAGACATTCGTCTGGATACTGGAGACACTGCCGGTGCTAATTCTTCTCGAGAACCCCAAATCACCTGCTTAGAGAACAAGGTGTTTGTGGTTTGGTCTGATAAAAGAAATGGCGATGATGATATTTACTTTAACTATTCAACTGATAATGGAGTTACTTGGCAGCCATCAGACATCCGCTTGGATACCGGTGATTCCGCCGGCGCTAATGATTCTTTTTGTCCTCAGATTGCTTGCTTCGGGAATAATGTGTATGCTGTCTGGCTTGATTACAGAGACTATGGTGCTGATATTTATTTTAACTGTTCTAACGATAATGGAATAACTTGGCAATCATCAGATATCCGTCTGGATGCTGGAGATGCACCTGGTTCAGGTAACTCTTATTATCCCCAAATCACCTGTTCCGGGAATAACGTGTATGTAGTCTGGCATGATAACAGAAATGGTTTTCCTGATATTTACTTTAACTATTCTACCGATAATGGCCAAGATTGGCAGTCATCAGCTATTCGCTTGGATACTGGAGATATAGCAGGTGCTAATTATTCTTATTCTCCCCAAATCACCTGCTCCGTGAATAATGTGTATGTAGTTTGGTATGATTACAGAAACGGTTCGACTGATATTTACATTAACAATTCGACCAATGGAGGAGCAACATGGCAATCTTCAGGCATTCGCTTGGATACCGGAGATATAGCTGGTGCAAACAACTCGGAGCATCCCCAAATCACCAGCTTTGGTAGTGATGTGTATGTAATCTGGCATGATGTAAGAAATGGTTCTGCTGACATTTATTTTAATAAATTAATACCCCCTTGGATTGATATCAAAGCCAACGGCTCGGATGAACCCGTCAGTATTACCCAATCAGATACTCTGCAAATAAAGGTTTCTTTGAACAGATTTGGATTAATTGTTGATGTGGATTACTGGCTAGCCTATAAAGGGCCATTTGGATGGATTCATTACAGTAATACAACTAAAAAATGGGAACCAGGCCTGGGCGTCACCCATCAGGGGCCTCTGTTAGATCTGAACAATAAAAAGGTATTTCAGAAATCAGGACTTGCTCCAGGAAAGTATATTTTTTTCTTTGGAGTAGATATGAACATGGATGGAAACCTCACCAAGAGTGAAATTTATTATGATCAAGTTAAAGTGACGGTTACCCAATGATTGATGTACTGACAATTAATCAAGTATGTCGTCTTTAGATTCACAAATGTGTTATACGGATTTCCCGTAAAATACGACAAAATACGGGAAATCCAAAAAGTGAACCTTAAGAAAACTTAAGGA
>JBARSJ010000309.1:0-4807 GCA_049644685.1 Anaerolineales bacterium | reverse complement strand
ATTTAATCCTCTACAACCTCAAAATTATAGATTAATTCGCTCTGGTTGTTCGCCTGATCCACAGCCACAATCCGCAATTCAATATCTCCCAGGATCATCTGCCAGGGTAAAACAAAGGGGGGTACTTCCCTGCTCGAAACATTGTCAGAATTAATATAGAAAATAACCTTTTGGATTTCATTATTATTCTCAAATACCGCCTCAAATAGCAGTTCCTTTCCTTCTTCAAAAGGAATTATATTCCCAGCCAGATCGGATATTAAACCAATTTCTGGAGGGGTATTATCCACTGAAACTACCAGGGAGACTTTTTCAATTTGCAACTGCTCCCCCACCAGAACCAGCTGCAGGGCATAGAGTCCATCTTCAATATTATCGGTCTCCCAAATCCCCAATCTTTCCCTATCAGCCGGTGAGAGGATATCTTCTCCAATCTGGAGCCAGGAAGTGGGGTTCATACCCTTTCCGTACTGAAGTCGGGCAGAATTAAAACCATCTTCTGGGATGGACCCCATGATCCGCACATACCCATGAACAAAAGAAAAATTATCCGGATATGAGATTAAAAAACCCTCCCTTGCTTCCAGATTTTCCAGGTCGTAAACAACCGGCGGCGTAAGTACTCCGATTTGTTCCGCCCAATCCTTCGCTTCCGGGGGGATGGCGAGATACACTTTCTTCTCTATTTGCTCAGCTGGCGTAAATACTGAGGCCAGCAAACCTGTCTCGCGATTAACTTCCAAAGCCTGATAGAGTGTGTCCGCTTGTTTGGGTTCATTCCCTGGAAGAAAAATTTCTCTGAGAACTTTTGGACAGTATTCGGTGGGCAGCATGCCCGAGGGATAACACACATCAAAGGTAGTCAACCCATCCGGTCTCTGCCAATCCTCAATATCGAGGTCTCTGGCAGCATACTGGGTAATCGCCCTCCATAAACTAGAAGTAATCTGTTGATAATCTGACTGAGAAAGGATTCCTTCTTCTTCAAAACTACCAGCCCAGATAGTTGTCACTACCTGGGGAGTATAACCAACAACCCAGCCTGATTGGGAATTGTTTACATTTCCTACCTTTATTCCTGCAGGTCGCCCGATAAGAAACGCGTCATTTTCTTTGGTATTGGATCGGGCATCCTCGTCACTGAGGATATGGTTGATCAAAAAAGTTAGCTGCTCACTGATGACCTTTTTCTCAACTTGCGGTTTTTGATCCATCCATGTTTCGCCAAAAGAATCCTCGATCCTCAATATTGCACTGGGACGAACCCCGAGACTAGAGTTATCATCGGGCTTGCCCCGCAACACACCTTGATTCGCAAATACACCATAACCCTGGGCAATATCAACTATCTCTAATCTGGTACTGCCTGGGAAATAAGTACACTCCTGGCAGCTCTCCGCCGGAATAGAAAAACCAAACAAAGCCATTGTATTTTCTACCTGAAGATATCCATGAGAATCCCACAACTGCTTTGCGGGTGATAAATAATCATTCACCAAGGCAGAGCGCATGCTTACCGGACCAAGATAATCAATTTGCCCTTCAACTCCCGGATGCAGCTCTTCACTAGAGAAGACTTCTTCAGGGAGGGGAATATCCCAAACCAAGGAAGCGGGATTAAAACCCTGTCTGAATGAATTTAAGTAAATAAAAGGGGTAATAAGAGATCCAGGAAGTTTGGGGTCAAACAATCTGCCATAACCAATCTGATTCGATGTCTCCACCATTGCCAGAATTTGTCCTGCCTGGGGATCCAGAAGTACAAGATCGATTTCAAATTCCTCATCAGTTTTTAATACAGATCCTGAATACTTTGGCAGCAATCTAGATGCCTGACAATTTTCTTCCAATTGGGGATCCTCTCCATAGACCCTTTTCAGCATAATATCAGATGTACATTTCAGTTCACCCTGCAGATCACGATCAAGAGAAGATATGATTTTGAATCCCCCTCTTAACAACCGCTCGAGGGGTATGATCCCGCTGGCTTCCTCCACAACATATTCTACATAAGCTGGCACTGGGGGATTTATCGCCATACCCTGATCAGCATAAATTAGCTCTTTTTGTTCAGCCTGACTGGCATCTTGCTTAGAAATTTGTTCCCCAGCTGCCATCTCCTCTAAGATAAGTTCCTGGTTTTCTTTTGCGGCAGTTGGCGCATCATATGGATTTAAGGAGGGATAATTCGCCACTGCAGCAAGCAGGGCAGATTCTGCTAGATCCATGTTTTCAACCGATTTCCCAAAATAAAACATGGCTGACTGATTAACACCATATATTTGATTTCCATAATAGGCACTGTTTAAATACCATTCCAATACTTTTTCCCGACCATACACAGCAACGATCTGGGCTGCCAATAGATTGATTCTAATCAGCCGGTAAGGATGATCGATTTCATCCCATAATAAAAGATCTCTGACGAGTTTTTGCGGAATAGGATCCGACTGATTCTTGAATAAATTGCTCAGAAAATTATTGGGTTTTAGAAAATAATCCGGATCTGTGGCTGCCAGGGTTGCTGTCACCAATACTTCCGGGACATCTGTGTAAAAAAGAGTGGTGCCGTCGGTTAGTCTAATATTCTGCCGGTAGTCAATTGCGGGATTCTCAAAACGCCACAGGACAGTTTCCCCATTTTGATCATAGATTCTTGTGGGTTCCAGGAGAGATCCTCTTGGAGCATCCAGTAAACTTGCCAGCATATCAGGAGACGGCAGATCCTCCGTGATAAGGGAATAACGAAATACTAATAAAAAGACCAGTATAGTTGCTGCCAGACTAAGGAAAACAGTTATCAACAAACCGATCGTTCCCAATGGATTGGAGCGATCTCTTCTGCGCTTATTATTCCTGAACCGCATGATATGCGATTGAATATCCATAGGGTTTAATAATCCCTGAATTCTCAGACACTATTTTCAGAGACTTCTCCAAAAATACTTACCCACAATAATCGGGGCTGCCGCTCATGATTAGGGGGGCATTTCAGGGATGGTAAAGGTGGTTTTGACGATCAGGAATGATCTCAGACTCAATTCTGATGAATTACCTGCGAGACATAATTCAGCAGCTCTCGGGCTGATTCCAGATTCTTTTCGCTGGGTCCTCCTAGCATCGTTGCCAGTTCCTTTATCCGCTCTTCACCAGAAATTTCCCGGACCTGGATATATGAACGACCACCTTCAACATCTTTTGAGACCTGATAATGCTGTTGTCCAAATCCGGCTAATTGCGGTAGATGGGTAATGCAAATCACCTGGTGTTTAGCGGTTAACCGGTAGAGCTTTTCTCCCACAACTGCGCCAATCCGCCCCCCTATTCCCTGGTCGATTTCGTCAAATACCAGTGTGGAGATGTGATCTGCCTGGGCAAGAACGTTCTTAATCGCTAGCATCAGTCTGGCGGTTTCTCCACCAGAGGCTGTTTTCACCAGGGGTTTAAACCCTTCTCCCGGATTTGTCTCGATCAGGAATTCCACTTTCTCTAATCCATCTGAATAATAAGCGACCTGCTGCCCCTCTTCTGTGAGGACCCCCTCCGGATCTTCTCCGGACTTAAAATCAACTTCAAACCGGGACCCAGCCATCTTCAAATCATTGAGCTGCGTTTCCAGTTCCGAAGCCAAAACCAGCGCCCCTTGTTTTCTCCCGCGGGAAAGCTCACCACCCCGGCGGCTTAGTTCCTCAAGAAACCGACTTTCCAGCTCCTCCAACTCCTTTATCCTAGCACCACGGTCTGTGATTTCTAACAATTCCTTCTGAGATTGATTCTGATAAGCGATGATCTCGGGAATTGTATCTCCGTATTTCCGCTGTAAGCCGCGTATCAATTCCAATCGATCCTGTACATTTTCCAGTTCATTGGAATCAAACTCGAGGCTCTCAAGATAGGATCGCAAATCTTTTCCGACCTCAAATAATCCTTCACTTAACTCCCCCGTTTTTTCATTAAGTGCAGCCATACCAGGATCTGTTTTTGACAAATCTTCCACTGAGCTCACTACTTGACCTATTAGATCCATAACTGTGGGTTGATGGCCAGGTGCATCATCAAGCAGGATCAGGATATTCTGACTCAGATCAGCCAATTTTTCTGCATTCGCCAACCTGGTTCTGCGTTCTACTAAAATTTGCTCTTCCCCATCTTCCAGTCCAGCCTGTTCGATTTCATCAACCTGGAATGTCAGCAGTTCTTTCCTTTTCTCTGCTTCAAGGTCAGACTGTCTCAGCTTGTTCAGCTCAGCCTGGACATCTTTCAGTTCTGAGTAAACCCCCTGGTATTTTGATAATAAATCAGTTGTATTAGAAAAACGATCCAGCAATCCCAGGTGCTGATTTACCCTCATCAATGACAGGTGTTCCGACTGCCCATGAATATCAACCAGATATTCACCAAGTTCTACCAGTACACCAACATTGGTTCTGTGTCCATTCACCCGGGCTGTATTCCGTTTATCCTTTCGTAATTCTCGGGTTAGCGTGATGTAATCGGGATCCTCAAGAATCTCCTCTTTTTCCAAAAGCTGAATGACCAGGGCTTTTACGCTTTGAGGGATTTTAAACACTGCTTCCACACTGGCAAACTCACTACCTTTCCTTAATGTAGCCATATCGACCCGCTGCCCTAATAACATATCCAGCGCCCCCATGATGATCGATTTCCCGGCTCCGGTTTCCCCGGTTAAAATAATCAATCCTGGTTTAAATTCCAGGTTTAGCGCCTCGATAATAGCGAAGTTTTTTATGCGAAGTTCAAGAAGCATCTTATTTTCTTAGCTGATAGAACACATATGAAGTAATGA